>DAHVRG010000115.1 GCA_027322565.1 Georgenia sp. | reverse complement strand
GGCGCCGGCTGTGGACCGACCTCACCACCGGCGGGCTGCTCGGGTACACCTGGGTGACCTGGGTCGAGGCGCTGCTCGGGAGCCTCCTCGGTGCCGTCGTCGCCTTCCCGCTCGGCTACCTCATCGCGCGGAACCGGTGGGCCGCCGCGGGCCTGCAGCCCTACGTCGCCGCCTCCCAGGCGCTGCCGGCGGTCGCGCTCGCCCCGCTGCTCGTCATCTGGGTGGGCTACGGGCTCTTCCCGATCGTCCTCCTGTGCGCCCTGCTCGTCTTCTTCCCCATCCTCCTCGCCACCGTCCTCGGGATGCGCACCCTGGACCGCGAGGTCGTCGACGCCGCCCGGCTGGACGGCGCGCACGGCTGGACGATGCTGCGGCACATCGAGGTGCCGATGGCGCTGCCCAGCCTGCTCACCGGCCTGCGCAACGGGTTCACCCTCTCGGTGACCGGTGCCGTCGTCGGAGAGTTCGTCATGGGGGGCCGGGGGCTGGGGATGGTGCTCTCGGTCCAGGCCAACTCCGCCGACACGACCGGCCTGTTCGCCACGCTCGTCGTCCTGTCCGCCCTCGCCGTCGTCATGTACACGCTGCTGCGCGCCGTCGAGCGTGCCGTCGTCCCCGACGGCCCCACCGCCCGTACCCGGTTCGCCGCCCGGCGGGCCGGACGCCGACCCCTGAGGAGCATCCTGTGAGAGCTGTCCGGGCCGTCGCCGGCCTCGCCGTCGTATCCGCCGTCCTGCTCGCCGCGTGCACCGACGCGGACCCCGAACCGGGGGAGGGGAGCACGGCCACGCCCGGAGGAGACGGCGAGATCGTCATCGGGCTGACCTACACGCCGGACGTCCAGTTCTCGCCGTTCTACCTCGCCGTGGCGAACGGCTACTACGAGGAGGCCGGCGTCGACGTGGCTCTGCGGCACCACGGCGCCTCCGAGTCGCTCTTCGGGGCGCTGGAGGCGGGGGAGGAGGACCTCGTCGTCGCCGGTGGGGACGAGATGCTCCAGGCCCGCTCCGGCGGGGTCCCCGTGGTCGCCGTCGCCACCCTCTACGAGGAGTACCCGGTGGCGCTCATCGTCCCCGCGGACTCCGCCATCACCTCGGCCGCCGACCTCGCGGGGCACTCCGTCGGTGTCCCCGGGCCCTTCGGCGAGACGTGGTTCGGGCTGCTCGCCCTGCTCGCGGACGCGGGCCTCACCGAGGAGGACGTCGACATCGAGCACATCGGGTTCACCCAGCAGGCCGCGCTGTCCGCCGGGCACGTCGACGCCGTCATGGGGTACGCGAACAACGACGCCGTCCAGTTCGCCGAGGCGGGGGTGGAGGTGCGGACGATCCCGCTCGAGGGGGTCCCGCTCGTCGGCATCGGGCTCGGCGTCCACGAGAGCCTCCTCGCGGACGACCCCGCCGCCGTCGCCGCCGTCGTCGCGGCGACGATGCGGGGCGTGCGGGACGCCGTCGCCGACCCGGAGGCCGCGGTGGAGGCCGCTGCCGAGCACATCCCGGGGCTCGCGGACCCCGCCGCCCGCGACGCGGCGCTGGCGACCGTCGAGGCGACGGTCCCGCTCTATGGAGCGGCCACGGGGGAGAACGACCTCGACCTCTGGGCGGAGATGGCCGCCTTCATGGACCAGCACGGGCTGCTCGAGGGAGAGGTCGACGTCACCGCCGCGGTGACCGACGCCACCCTCGGGGTCTCGTGAGCATGGACGCCGTCCCCGGGCACCACCCGGCGGGGCCTATCCTGAGGCACGTGAAGACCTTCGACGACCTCTTCGCCGAGCTGCAGCACCGGGCCGAGACCCGCCCCGAGGGGTCGGGCACGGTCGCCCTGCTGGACGCCGGGGTCCATGCGATCGGCAAGAAGATCGTCGAGGAGGCGGCTGAGGTCTGGATGGCGGCCGAGCACGAGGGTGCCGAGGCCACCGCGCTGGAGATCTCCCAGCTCCTCTACCACCTCCAGGTGATGATGATCGCTCGGGGTGTCAGCCTCGAGGACGTCTACCGCAAGCTGTGACCCAGACCCCCGGAGAACCCGTGCTGCGCATCGCCGTCCCGAACAAGGGCTCGCTCTCCGAGCCCTCCATCGAGCTCCTCGCCGAGGCCGGGTACCGGCGCCGGCGGGACCGCGAGCTCGTCCTGCCCGACCCGGACAACGACGTCGAGTTCTTCTTCCTGCGCCCCCGTGACATCGCCGTGTACGTCGGATCCGGCACCGTCGACATCGGGATCACCGGCCGGGACCTCCTGCTCGACTCCGGGACCTCCGCCGTCGAGCACCGCCCGCTCGGGTTCGGCCGGTCGACCTTCCGGTTCGCGGCGCCACCCGGCACCGTGGGCTCGGTCGAGGACATCACCGGCAAGCGGGTGGCGACGAGCTACGACGTCCTCGTCGGCAACTACCTCGCCGAGCGGGGGATCGCGGCCGAGGTCGTCCACCTCGACGGGGCGGTGGAGTCCTCCGTCCAGCTCGGCATTGCCGACGTCGTTGCCGACGTCGTCGAGACCGGCTCCACCCTGCGGGCGGCGGGCCTGGAGACCTTCGGCGAGCCGATCCTCGACTCCGAGGCGGTGCTCATCCGGCCGGCGAGCCGGCCCGCGGACGCCGGCGTGGCCGTCCTCGACCGGCGCATCCAGGGGGTCCTCGTGGCCCGCCAGTACGTGCTCATCGACTACGACGTGCCGGTCGAGCACGTCGAGAAGGCCGTCGCCGTCACGCCCGGCCTCGAGTCCCCGACCGTCTCACCGCTGCACGACGGCAACTGGCGCGCGGTGCGGGCGATGGTCCGCCGCGAGGACACCAACCGGGTGATGGACGAGCTCTACGAGGTGGGCGCGCGGGCGATCATCGTCACCTCGATCCACGCCTCGCGGCTATGACCCTCCCGCCGGAGCTGCTGCGCCCGTTCCGTCCGCGGGCGGCGCGCTGGGTGGCCTCGGTCCTCTTCGTCCTCACGGTGCTCGCCCTGCCCACGCTCCTCGTCGTCATGGCGGTCAACGAGCTGAGCATGTCGGCCGGCGACGCCGTCGGGTTCACCCTCACCGCCGTCCTCCTCGCCTGGCTGTGCTTCCGCCAGGCGGCGGTCCGCGCCGTGCCCGACCAGACCGGCCTCACCGTGCGCAACTTCGTCAAGGTGCGCCGGCTCGCCTGGGAGGAGATCGTCGCGGTGCGGTTCGGGGAGAACCACCCGTGGGCGCAGCTCGACGTGTCGGACGGCACGTCGCTGGCCGTCATGGCCGTGCAGACCGCCGACGGTGCGCACGGCCGACGGGAGGCCGGGCGCCTCGCGGCGCTCGTCCAGCTCCACGAGAGCGACGAGCCGGGCTAACCGGCGGGCGGTGCCGCGTCGAGCGCCAGGGCGGCCGCGTGCGCACCCGCCGCTGCCGAGGCGAGGAACGCGGCCTCGTCCTCGTCGAGCCCGCGGCCCATGGTCGAGAGCCGCACGGGCACATCCTCCAGCGCCGCACGTAGGCCGGTGACGGGGACCCGGACGAGCCGGTGCACGCCGGCCGGCTCGCACAGGGTGCGCGCCTGGTCCCGCACTCCCTGCCAGAACTCGCCGGGCAGGTCGGGGACGACGACGTCCGCCGGCCGCAGCGCCACCCGGCCGTAGGCGGTCAGGCTGTGGTGCGACACGCCCCGGTGCCGTACCCGCGGGTCCGCCTGCGAGACGCGCAGCGCGGCCACCGGCCGGCCGCCGAGCACCGCGGCCGCGTTGAGCGCCTCCCCGGCCGCCACCCCGGAGAAGCCCCAGCGGGTGCCGGTGCCGAGGTTGCCCGGCCCCTGGGTGACGACGGCGACGTCCGCCCCGAGGACGATCCGGGCCGCGAGCAGCGCCGTGTGCACCCCGACAGACTCGAGGTCGCCGCCGAAGGCCTGGCCGGCGGTGATCGTCGCGGTCAGCCAGCCCGCCTCACGCAGGGCCGACACGGAGCGGGAGAAGGCGAGGGGCAGCGCCCCGCCGTCGGTCATGACGTAGGCGACCCGCGGTGCGGGCCCGCCGGCCTCGGCGGCCCGGGCCCGCAGGCCGGCGAGGACCGCCGGGAGCGCGGAGTGGAGGTCGGCGGCGACGACGACGAGCCCGTCGACGTCGTCGGCGTCCCGCAGCTGCGCGTGCCAGGGCGACTCCTGCTCGTCCACCCCGAGCACCATGGGCTGCAGCGGCGTGTAGCGCGCCTTGACGACATGGCCGGGGCCGGCGGGCGGGTCGGCCGGCAGCCGGTCGGGCAGCGCGACGACCATCGCGTACCCGCCGGTGCCCAGCCCCCGCACGAGGGCAGAGACGGTCAGCGTGACCCGGTCACCCGGTCGCGGCTCGCCGACGAGCGCCGGGTAGGCCAGGGCGCGTACCGCCGTCCGGTCGCCGGCCGGCCGGTCGAGGTCCACGTCGAGCTCCACGGCCCCGGCCCACGTACCGCGCACCGCCCGCACCACTCCGTCACGCCACGAGATCACGCCCGCACGCTACCGGAGCGGTTACCGTGGGGCCGTGGCTACGCGTGTGGACCCGGCCGAGCGGCTGCTCGACCTCCTCATCGCCCTCCGGCACGCGCAGGGGCGGATGACCAAGGCGGACATCCGCGCCTCCGTCAACGGCTACCGTGACGCCGTCTCGGAGGCCGCCTTCGCGCGGATGTTCGCGCGGGACAAGGCCCTGCTCCGCCAGCTCGGCGTGCCGATCCTCACCGACGTCGACCCCGTCCACGAGGACGCCGTCGGTTACCGGCTCGACACCGCCGGGTACTCCCTGCCCGAGGTCTCCTTCACCGCGGCCGAGATCGGCGTGCTGTCCCTCGCGGCGACGGTGTGGCAGGACGCCCATCTCCACGGCTCGGCCCGCCGCGGCCTCACCAAGCTGCGGGCCGTCGCCGCCGGGGCCGAGCCGGACGACCACCTCGGGCTCGCGCTGCGGGTGCAGCCCGCCGAGACGGCCCTCGGCCCACTGCTCGACGCCATCGCCGCCCGGCAGGCGGTCACCTTCACCTACCGGGCGGCCTCCACCGGTGAGGAGGGCCGGCGGCGGGTCCAGCCGTGGCGCCTGCTCAGCCGGGACCGCGGCTGGTACCTCGTCGGCCACGACGTCGACCGCGACGCCCCGCGCGTCTTCCGCCTCTCCCGAGTCGTCGGCGCGGTGCGGGCGACCGGGCCCACCGCGTCGTTCGACGTGCCCGACCACGACCCGCAGGCGCTGCTCGCCGCCGGCGCCGGCAGCGGTGTGCGCGCCGTCCTCGCCGTCCTCCCCGAGCGGGCCGCCGCCCTGCGTGCCCGGGCCGTCGAGGAGCGCGGGGAGCGGGACGGGCGCGACGTCCTCGTCCTCGAGACCGACGACTCCGCCGCGCTCGCCGGGGAGATCGCCTCCTACGGCGCCGCCGTGCTCGTGCTCGACCCGCCCGAGCTGCGCGACTCGGTGCTGCACCGGCTGCGCGCGGCCGCCGCGCTGGGGGAGGGGGCCCGTGGCTGAGACCACCGCCGAACGGCTCACCCGGCTGCTCGCCCTCATCGCCTACCTCGGCGAGAACCCGGGCGTCCCGGTCGCCGACGTCGCCGCGCACTTCGCCGTCACGCCCGCGCAGGTCATCGCCGACGTCAACCTCCTGTGGGTCACCGGCACGCCGGGGTACCTGCCCGACGACCTCATCGACTTCGCGGCCGACGAGTTCGACCGCCAGGTCCTCACCCTGACCGACCCCCGGGGCATGGACCGGCCGCTGCGGCTGGGGGCGCACGAGGCCCTCGCCCTCCTCGTCGCCCTCAGGCCGCTCGAGGCACTGAGCGCGGAGGGCGGTATCGACGACGACGTCCTGCGCAGCACCGAGGCCAAGCTCACGGCCGCGGCGGGGGAGGCTGCCCGGGCCGCCGACGCCGTCCACGTCCACGTGAGCGACGCCAGCGCCGCACTCGCCCCCGTCCGCCGGGCGATGGACGAGGGACGCCGGCTCCACCTGCGGTACGTCTCGGCTGCCGACGTCGTCACCGAGCGTGACGTCGACCCGCTCGAGCTCCTCTGGGACGGCAGCCGGTGGTACCTGCGGGCGTGGTGCCACCGGGTCGAAGGGCTGCGCCACTTCCGCCTCGACCGGGTGCTCGCCGCAGACGTGCTGAGCGACCCGGCCGTGCACCCGCCGGAGCGCACCGGCCGCACAACCGAGCCCGAACTCGCCGAGGACGACCTCCTCGCCGAGCTCGTCCTGGCCCCGCGGGCGCGCTGGCTCGCCGAGCGGGTGCCCGTCGTCGACCACGAGGACCTGCCTGACGGCGGGCTGCGGGTCCGGCTCCGGGTCGCCGACCCGGCGTGGCTCACCAACGTCGTCCTCGGGCTCGGCCCGGACGTGCGCGCCGTCTCCCCGCCCGAGCTCGCCGCCGCGATCGCCGCCCGCGCCGCCGATGCCCTGGCGGCGTACGAGGACCTATCCTCCTCATCATGACCTGGTGGCTCTGGCTCGTCCTCGCCCTGGCGGCGCTCGCCCTCTTCGCCCTACTCGGCGTGCGTCTGTGGCGCAAGGGCAAGGCGCTGCTCACCGAGCTGCAGGCGCTGTCCGAGCTCGGGGCGCGGCTCGCGGAGGTGACCGGCGGCCCCGTGCCGGAGCCGTTCGTCCCCGGCTACCTCGCCTCGCCGGGTGCGCTGGCCGCCGTCCAGGACCGGCGGGAGGCGAACCTGCGCGCACGCCGGGAGCGCCGCGCCGACCGGGCCGAGGCCGCGCTGCGCCGCTGGCGGCGGCTCGGCCTGCGCTGACGCGTAGACTCAGGCTCACGGCCCCCGACCCGAAGGCACGTCATGAAACCGTCCCTGTGGCAGATCCTCATCATCGTCCTCATCGTCGTGATCATCTTCGGTGCACGACGGCTCCCGGACGTCGCGAGCAGCATCGGCAAGTCGCTGAAGATCTTCAAGAAGGAGGTCAGCGAGCTCCGCGAGGACGACGCCACCGCCCCGGGCGACCCGGCCGGCACCACCGGTCCTCGCACGACGCCGGGCACGACGCCTCCGTCCCCGCGGACGGACGACCCGGGCACCACCCACTCACCCGGCGGTACGGGCACCGACCATCGCTAGTGCGGGCACGACGAGGGACGCCGTGGCGCTGAGGAAGGGGCGCAAGCGCAACCCCGAGGCTCGGATGCGGCTGGTCGACCACCTGCGCGAGCTGCGCCGCCGGGTGCTGCTCGCCCTGGCCGGGATCGGGGTCATGGCCGTCGTCGGCTGGTTCCTCTACGAGCCGGTCTTCGACGCGATCCAGGAGCCGGTCCGGGCGGTCGACGACGCCGGGCTGACCGCCGCCCTCGTCTTCCCCACCCCGGCCGCCGCCTTCGACATGCAGATCCGCGTGTCGCTCTGGCTGGCGACGTTCCTCGCCAGCCCGTGGTGGCTCTACCAGCTGTGGGCCTTCATCGCCCCCGGACTGACGACGCGCGAGAAGCGCCGCAGCCTGCTCTTCGTCGCCGCCGCCGTGCCGCTCTTCCTCGGCGGTGCGCTCCTCGCCTGGCTCGTGCTCCCCAACGCCATCCGGGTGCTCACCCAGTTCACCCCCGAGGGCGCCCTCAACTACATGCCCGCCACCGACTACGTCCGGTTCGTCATGCGGGTGATCCTCGCCTTCGGGCTCGCCTTCCTCATGCCCGTGGTCATGGTGCTCCTCAACGCCATCGGCCTCGTCCACTCGCGCACCCTGCTCGCCGGGTGGCGGTGGGCGGTGCTGCTCAGCTTCGTCTTCGCCGGCATCGCCAGCCCGACCCCCGACCCGTGGACGATGATCGCGCTGGCGATCCCGATCTGCGGGCTCTACTTCGGGGCCGTGGGCATCGCCGCCGCCCGCGACCGCCGGGTCGCTCGGCGCGAGGCTGCGCGCGACGCCGGGCTCCTCGGTCCCGAGGCGCCCGCGTGACCGGGCGGGTCGGCGTGGTCTGCAACCCCACCGCAGGCCACGGGAGGGCGGCACGCGCCCGCCAGGCCGTCCTCCAGGGCGTCGCCGCCACGGGACGGGAGGTGCTCGACCTCACGGGACGCGACTTCCCCGACGCCCTGGCGCGGGCCCGCACCGGGCTGGCCGAGGGGCTCGACGCCGTCGTCGTCGTCGGTGGTGACGGCATGGTCAACCTCGGCGCGAACGCCGTCGCGGGCACCGGCGTCCCGCTCGGGATCGTCGCCGTCGGCTCGGGCAACGACATCGCTGCCGCCCTCGGGCTGCCGGTCCACGACGTCGCCGCGTCGCTCGAGGTGCTGCGCACCGCTCTCGGCGGCGCGGGGCGGGAGGTGGACTCGGTCGCGGTGAGCGCCCCTGGCTCCGCGCCAACCCGCTGGTACGTCAGCTCGCTGTGCGCCGGCCTCGACGCCGCTGTCGCCGCCCACGCGGCCCGGCTGCGTTGGCCCCGGGACGGCGGACGCTACGTCCGTGCCGTCCTCGCCGAGGTGTCCGCCTTCCGCCCCTACGGGTTCCGGATCACCGCGGACGGGGAGACCTGGGAGCAGGACGCCACTCTCGTCACGCTCTCCAACACCCCGCTGTTCGGCGGGGGCATGAAGATTGCGCCCGACGCCGTCCCCGACGACGGGCTGCTCGACCTCGTCACGGCGGACGGCCTCTCGCGCACCGCGGTGGTGCGGCTCTTCCCGCTCCTGTTCACCGGGCGGCACGTCGACCACCCAGCGGTACGGGTGCGCCGTGTGCGCAGCGTCCGCATCGAGCCGCTCACCCGGCTCGGGGCGAACCCCCCGATGGCCATCGTCGACGGCGAGCCGCTCCGTGAGCTGCCGCTCCAGTGCGACGTCCACCCGCGCGCGTTGCGCGTCCTGACACCTACAGTCGAGACGTGAGCCCACGACGCAAGCGCCGCCCGGAGGCGACGCCACCGCCAGCCGCACCCGACGCCGAGCCGAGCCCGGCC
>DAHVRG010000007.1 GCA_027322565.1 Georgenia sp. | reverse complement strand
CCAGCGGGGCCAGGCAGTTCGTGGTGCAGGAGGCGTTGGAGAAGATGTGGTGCTGCGCGGGGTCGTACTCGGTGTGGTTGACGCCCATGACGAAGGTCGCGTCCACCTCCTTGCCGGGGGCGGAGATGATGACCTTCTTGGCGCCGGCCTCGAGGTGCGCAGTGGCGGCGTCACGCTGGGTGAATCGCCCTGTGGACTCGATGACGATGTCGGCGCCGAGCTCGCCCCAGGGCAGCTGGGCGGGGTCCTTCTCGGCCAGTGCGCGCACCTTGCGGCCACCGACGGTGAGGCTCTCGTCGTCGTAGGTGACGTCGTCGGCGAGCACGCCCATGATCGAGTCGTACTTCAGGAGGTGGGCGAGAGTCTTGTTGTCGGTGAGGTCGTTGACGCCGACGATCTCGAAGTCCGCCCCCGAGCTGAGCACGGCCCGGAAAAAGCTGCGGCCGATGCGACCGAAGCCGTTGATTCCGACGCGGATGGTCACTATGTCCTCCTCCAGTGCGCCGGTCGGCGCACCCAATGTCGTGTGTTCGTGGAGCGCCACGAGGCGCGCCGACGGTGGCCGCGGTGGTGGCCGGAACCCGTCAGCAGTCCCAACCTACACCTGGACAAATGGGGCCGCAGGGACGAAAGTCCGACCTGGCGCGCACAACATGGCGCACCTCACACCGTGGGGCGCGGTCTTCTCACAGGTCGAGCATCTCGGGGGTGAGCACGGCCTCGGTGTCCGAAATCCCGAGCGTGTGGGCGCGCTTGTCCGCCATTGCGAGGAGACGCCGGATCCGGCCGGCGATGGCGTCCTTCGTCAGCGGCGGGTCGGACAGCGCGCCGAGCTCCTCGAGGCTGGCCTGCTTGTGCTCCAGGCGCAGCCGCCCCGCCTGGAGCAGGTGCTCGGGCACGTCGTCGCCGAGAATCTCGAACGCTCGCTCGACCCGGGCACCGGCAGCGACGGCTGCGCGTGCGGAGCGGCGCAGGTTGGCGTCGTCGAAGTTGGCGAGGCGGTTCGCGGTGCCGCGCACCTCGCGGCGGGTGCGGCGCTCCTCCCAGGTGAGGACGGCGTCGTGGGCGCCCATGCGGGTGAGGATGGCGCTGATGTCGTCACCGTCGCGGATGACCACCCGGTCGACGCCGCGGACCTCGCGCGCCTTGGCTGAGACGTTCATCCGGCGGGCCGCGCCGACGAGGGCGAGTGCGGCCTCCGGGCCGGGGCAGGTGATCTCGAGGGAGGACGACCGGCCCGGCTCGGTCAGCGACCCGCGGGCGAGGAACGCCCCGCGCCAGGCGGCCACGGCCTCCTCGACACCGGCGGAGACGACGGCCGGGGGCAGACCCCGTACCGGCCGGCCACGGCTGTCGAGCAGCCCCGTCTGGCGGGCGAGCGACTCCCCGTCCTTGACGACGCGGACGACGTACCGGTTGCCGCGCTTGAGCCCTCCCCCGGAGACGACGACGACGTCACTCGTGTGCCCGTAGAGCTCGGCCATCGACTGGCGCAGGCGACGGGCCGCGACCCCGAGGTCGAGCTCGGCCTCGATGACGATCCTGCCGGAGATGATGTGCAGCCCCCCGGCGAAACGCAGCGTCGCCGCGACCTCCGCCTTGCGCACCGACACCCGGTCCACCTGCAGCCGGGCCAGCTCGTCCTTGACGGACGCGGTCAGCGACATGGCCGACTTCCTCCCACTCACCGTGCCCCCTCGTTCTCTTCCCCCGACGCGGGGGCCAGCATGCACCTTCTCATGCTCCGTCCTCAGTTCCTCCCTCGCTCTTCCCTCCCGTGACCCGGCCCACGTCGCCGAGGACGTCGTCGAACGCGTCGCGGTAGGCGGCGGCGAGCCGGAGGCGGTCGTGCCGTGGAGTGCCGTCGCCGGCCCCGACCTGCCGCAGCAGCACCCGCGCACCGAGCCTACGCGCGGCCGCGAGCAGGTCGTCGATGTCGCCGACGGCGACCGGGTCGGCGATGACGACGTCGATGCGCAGGTCCGGGCAGTGCTCGAGCAGGGTGCGCAGGTGGTCACCGGCGGACATGCCCTCCGTCTCGCCCGGCTGGGTCGAGAGGTTGAGGGTCACCGCTCGCCGCGCGCGGGTCTCCGTGAGGGCGCGCGCCAGCTCCGGAACGAGCAGGTGCGGGATGACCGACGTGTACCAGGAGCCGGGCCCGAGGACCACCCACTCCGCCTCGCGGATCGCCCGCACCGCCTCCGGGTGGGCGGGCGGGTCCTGCGGGATGAGCCGGACCGTCTCGATGTCCCCGCTCGTCACGGCCACCCGGGACTGCCCGCGGACGACGCGGGGGTGCTCGACGCCGTTCAGCCGCACCTCGGCCTCGATGTCGAGCGGGACGGCCGCCATCGGGAGCACCCGGCCGCGGGAGCCGAGGAGGCGGCCCACCCAGTCGAGTCCCGCGACCTCGTCGCCGAGCAGGTCCCAGAGCGCGACGATGAGGAGGTTGCCGACCGCGTGCCCGTCCAGCGGGCCCGCGGAGCGGAACCGGTGCTGGAGGACGTCGCGCCAGGTGAGCCCCCACTCGGAGTCGTCGCAGAGCGCGGACAGTGCCATGCGCAGGTCGCCGGGCGGCAGCATGCCGAGCTCGTGCCGCAGACGGCCGGAGGAGCCGCCGTCGTCGGCAACCGTGACGACGGCGGTGAGGTCGCCGCACACGTGCCGCAGCGCACCGAGTGTCGCGGCCAGCCCGTGTCCGCCGCCGAGGGCGACGGCACGCGGTCCCCAGCTCGCGCTCCCCGGGCGCTGCCGCTGGTCGCGGGTCACTCGCGCCCCACGTCGCGGTGGAGGGTCCGCACCCGCAGCCCGTGGGAGCGCAGCCCCTCGGCGATCGCCTCGGACACGGCCACCGAGCGGTGTCGCCCGCCGGTGCACCCGACGGCGATCGTCACGTAGTTCTTCAGCTCCCGCTCGTAGCCGGCGATGGCGGGGAGCAGGGTCTCGACGTAGCGCTCGACGAACTCACGCGCGCCGGGCTGGTCGAGCACGTACCGGTTGACCGCGTCGTCCTTGCCGGACAGGTGGCGCAGCTCGGTCACCCAGTAGGGGTTGGACAGGAACCGGACGTCGACGACGTGGTCCGCGTCGAGCGGCAGCCCGTGCTTGAACCCGAAGGAGACGACGGTGATCTGCACCGGTTGGCCGCCCTCCTCCCCCAGCCGCTGACGGATGTGCCGGGCGAGGTCGTAGGGCGTGAAGCTCGTCGTGTCGATGATCGTGTCGGCGCGCCGGCGGAGCTCGGCGAGCAGCTCGCGCTCATGGCCGATGCCGTCGAGGATCCGTCCGTCGCCCTGGAGCGGGTGGGCGCGGCGCACCTGCTCGTAGCGGCGCACCAGCTCGGCGTCGTCGGCCTCGAGGAAGAGGATGCGGTAGTCGACACCGTGCCTGCGCAGCTCGTCGAGGACGCTGAGCAGCTCGGCGAAGAACTCCCCGCTGCGCACGTCGACGACGGCGGCGAGGCGCCGTACCCCGCCGTCGGAGGCGGTCATCATCCGCGCCAGCGGCTCGAGCATTCGGGGAGGCAGGTTGTCGACGACGAACCACTCCATGTCCTCGAGCGTGTTCGCCACCCGGGTGCGCCCGGCCCCGGACATGCCGGTGATGATGAGCAGCTCCCTGCGGTCCGGCTCGGGCGGTGGTGTCTCCGCGTCGAGGAGCGGGATGCCCTCCGGGACCGTGGACGGCTCGCGCTCACCGACGTCGGGCTCCGGACGCTCTGCGGTGGTCATACTTCTAGGATGCCAGGCCGGGTCCGCCGTCGTCCGTGGCCCGGCCCGGTGCCTCTGCCGGGGACGGTGCGGTGGGTGCGGTCGGGGTCGTGCGCAGCGCGTCGAGCACGGCCTGGGCGGTGCGGGGCCCGAAGCCCTTGACCGCCGCGATCTCCTCCGCGGTGGCCTTCCGGATGTTCGCGACCGACCCGAACCGGGCGAGCAGCGCCTTCTGCCGCGCCGGTCCCAGCCCGGGGATCTCGTCGAGCACGGAACGGGTCATCGCCTTGCTGCGCCGCCCCCGGTGGGCGGTGATCGCGAACCGGTGCGCCTCGTCACGCAGCCGCTGGAGCAGGTAGAGCCCCGGGCTCGTCCGCGGCAGCACGAGCGGGAAGTCCTCGCCGGGCAGCCACACCTCCTCCAGGCGCTTGGCGAGGCCGACGAGCGCGACGTCCTCCACCCCGAGCTCGTCGAAGACCCGCTGGGCGGCCGCGACCTGCGGCTGTCCACCGTCGACGACGACGAGGTTCGGCGGGTAGGCGAACTTCGTCGGGCGGCCGGTCTCGGGGTCGACGGGACCGGAGACCAGCGGCTTGCCGTCGTCGTCCACGGCGCCCTCGCGCGGCGAGCGGTAGTACCGGAAGCGACGCCGCAGCACCTCGGCGATCGCCTCGGTGTCGTCGCGCGCGCCGCTGCCGTCCTCGCCCCGGACGATGAAACGCCGGTAGGCGTTCTTGCGCGGCAGCCCGTCCTCGAAGACGACCATCGAGCCCACCTGGTGGGTGCCCTGGGTGTGGGAGACGTCGTAGCACTCGATACGCAGCGGTGCCTCGTCCAGGTCGAGGGCCTCGGCGAGGTCGGCCAGTGCCTGGGAGCGGGTGGTGAGGTCCCCGGCGCGGCGGGTCTTGTGGAGCATGAGGGCGTGCTCCGCGTTGCGGTGCACCGTCTGGGCCAGGGCCCGCTTGTCGCCACGCTGCGGCACCCGCACCGAGACGTTCGCACCGCGCAAGCCGCGCAGCCAGGTGGTGACCTGGTCGACATCAGGCGGCAGGACGGGGACGAGCACCTCGCGGGGCACGGCCGAGGTGCGGGAGGTGGCGGCGTCGTCGTCCGTCGGGTCGACGTCGCCGTAGATCTGCTGGAGCAGCCGTTCGACGAGCTCGGCGTCGGTGACCTCCTCGACCTTCTCCACCACCCAGCCGCGCTGCCCGCGGACGCGGCCGTCGCGGACGTGGAACACCTGGACGGAGGCCTCGAGCTCGTCGGCCGCCATCGCGAAGACGTCGGCGTCGGTGCCGTCCGGCAGCACGACCTCGTTCTTCTCGACCACGCGCTGCAGGGCGCCGAGGTCATCCCGCAGCCGGGCGGCCCGCTCGAAGTCGAGCGCCGCGGCGGCCGCCTTCATCTCCGCCTCGAGCCGCTTGACGAAGGGCCGGGTCTGTCCGGCCATGAAGGTGCAGAAGTCCTCGGCGAGGGCGCGGTGGTCCTCCACCGAGATCCGTCCGACGCACGGGGCGGAGCACTTGTCGATGTAGCCCAGGAGGCAGGGCCGTCCGGCGCGCTGCGCCCGGCGGTACACCCCGGCGGAGCAGGTCCGGACGGGGAAGACGCGGAGCATGAGGTCGACGGTCTCGCGGATCGCCCAGGCGTGCCCGTAGGGCCCGAAGTAGCGGTTGCCCTTGCGCTTGGCGCCGCGCATGACCATCGCGCGGGGCACCTCCTCCGCCATCGTCACGGCGAGGTAGGGGTAGGACTTGTCGTCGCGGTACTTGACGTTGAAGCGCGGGTCGTACTCCTTGATCCACGCGTACTCCAGCGCGAGCGAGGCGACCTCGGTCTCGACGACGGTCCACTCGACGGACGCTGCGGTGGTCACCATCTGCCGGGTGCGGGGGTGGAGGCCCGCGACGTCCTGGAAGTAGCTGTTCAGCCGCGACCGGAGGTTCTTCGCCTTGCCGACGTAGATCACCCGGCCGTGGGCGTCGC
>DAHVRG010000002.1 GCA_027322565.1 Georgenia sp. | reverse complement strand
ACAGCGGGGTGACGCCGGCGTCCTGGACGGTCTCCAGCTGGTCGATCCACTCGTCCATCGACGCCGGGGGCGTGCTCGGGTCGATGCCGGCCTCCTCGAGCACGGTGGGGTTGGCCCACACGACGTTCGAGCGGTGGATGTTCGACGGGATGGAGTAGATCGCGCCGTCGACGGTGACGAGGTCGAGAAGGTCCTGCGGGAAGACGTCGGTAAGGCCGAACTCCTCGTAGAGGTCGGAGACGTCCTCGAGCTGGCCGGCCTCGATGTAGTCCTTGAGCTCCTCACCGGCGTGGCCCTGGAAGGTGTCCGGCGGGTCGTTGGCCTGGAGGCGGGACTGCAGGAGGTCCTTCGCCGCCGAGCCGGCACCACCGGCGACGGCGCCGTTGATGAACTCGACGTCCGGGTGCTGCTCGTTGAAGACCTCGACCATGGCGTCCAGCCCGAGCTTCTCCGAGCCGGCGGCCCACCACGTGAAGACCTGGACCTCGTTGCCGCCGCCCCCGCCGCCGTTGCTGCCGTTCTCGCCACCCGAGTCGCCGCCGCAGGCGGCGAGGGCGAGGCTCGCCGCTGCGACCGCGGCAACCACTGTCATCCGTCGCATAGTCACTCCTTGGAAAACTGCGTTGTCTCCGGGCCGAGACGGCGTCGCGGCCGCTGGGCCGGACGAACCGGCCCGTGGATGGAGTAATTCTTGCTACACCCCAGTGACGTTCGTCAACGTCTGGGAGAAAGTGACGCCGATTCGTGATCGTCGACGTCATACCGGTCGACGGCGGTGCGGGCGGCGAGGGCGAGCGCACCGACGAGCTCGGAGCGGCTCTCCAGCGCTGCCGGACGCACGTCGACGACATTGCCGTTCGCCGGGATGGAGCTCCGCACCACGGTGTCCCGCACCCCGTCGAGGAACGGGGAGCCGGCGGCGACGAGCGGGCCGCCGACGACGATGACCGCCGGGTTGAGGATGTTGCACATGACGGCCAGCCCGCGGCCGACGGCGCGGCCGACGTCGGTGATCGCCCGCAGGCAGGCCCGGTTGCCGCGCTCGGCCAGGCGCAGGACCTCGGCCAGCGCGATGTCCTCGCCGAGGGTGGGCGTGAGCATGGCCAGCAGGCTCGGCACCGAGGCCACGGTCTCGAGGCAGCCGCGGCTGCCGCACCGGCACACCGCCCCCTCGGGCTCGATCGGGGTGTGTCCGAGCTCCCCGGCCGTGCCGGCGGCGCCCCGATGGAGCCTCCCGCCGAGCAGGAGCCCGGAGCCGATGCCGGTCGAGACCTTGACGTAGACGGCGTCGGTGCAGCCCCTGGCGGCCCCGTGGCGCCACTCGCCGAGCATCCCGAGGTTTGCGTCGTTGTCGATGGACACCGGCGCGCGGAGGTGCTCGCCGAGCACCGAGACGATGTCGTAGCCCACCCACTCGGGGAGGATCGACCCGGTGGCGATGAGGTTCGTCTCGTGCTCGATCGGGCCGGGCAGGCCGACGCCGACCGCCCGCAGGTCGGCGTGGCCGTGCCCGGTGCGCTCGAGCAGCACGTCGATGTACTCCTGGACGACGCGGGTGGTGCGCTCGCGGTCCTGACCCGCCGGGACCGGCACGTACTCCTCGGCGAGGACCGACTCGTCCCGCGTCGCCACGGCGACCCGCGCGTGCCTGCGTCCGATGTCGACGCCGACGACGACGCCGGGCGGGGTCGCGAGCTCGAGGAGGCGCGCGGGCCGTCCGCGCTGGCCCTGGGTGCTTGCCGGCGCCTCCCGCACGAGGTCGGCCGCGAGGAGGTCGGCGACGACGCTCGACGCCGTGGTCGGTGAGATGCGCAGCTCGCGTGCCAGGTCCGCCCGCGAGAGCGCCCCGTGGCTGCGCAGCAGGGCCAGCGCCGCGCGCCGGTTGGCCTCGCGGAGCCGGTGCGCCCCGCGGGACGACTGAGGACCGACCATGGTCACCCCTTTACTTCACCGAATGGTCTAAATATGGGTCGGTGGACGTCTTCTCGTCAACAGGCTGTCGATGACGATCCGGTGACGTCTTCGCTGTCCGAGGAGCGGCACGCGGTGGACTAGCCTCGGGCGCGTGACTCACCACGGCGACCAGCACCTCGTCCTGTCCCTGTCCTGTCCCGACCGGCCCGGCATCGTGCGCGCCGTCGCGGGCCTGCTGGCCGACCACGGCGGCAACATCACCGAGTCGCAGCAGTTCGGTGACGCGTCCACCGGCCTGTTCTTCATGCGCGTCCAGGTCGAGGTCGGCGAGTCCCGCGCGGTGCTCGAGGAGGCGCTGGCGCGTCTCGCTCCCGAGTTCGGGATGACCTGGCGGCTCGACGTCGTCGGCCGGCGGATGCGCACCCTGATCCTCGTCTCGAAGGCCGGGCACTGCCTCAGCGACCTCGGCTACCGCGAGCGCAGCGAACGCCTGCCCATCGACGTCGTCGGCGTCGTCTCCAATCACCGCGACCTCGAGCCGATGGCCGACTTCTACGGCTACCCCTTCCACCACGTCCCCGTGACACCGGAGACGAAGCCGGCCGCCGAGGCCCGGCTGCTGGAGCTCGTCGAGGAGCACGACGTCGAGCTCGTCGTCCTCGCTCGCTACATGCAGGTCCTGTCCGACGACCTGTGCCGGCGCCTCGAGGGACGGGTCATCAACATCCACCACTCCTTCCTCCCGAGCTTCAAGGGCGCCCGGCCGTACGCCCAGGCGCACAGCCGCGGCGTCAAGCTCATCGGCGCGACCGCCCACTACGTCACCGCCGAGCTCGACGAGGGGCCGATCATCGAGCAGGACGTCGAGCGGATCGACCACGGCGACGACGTCCGTGAGATGGTCGCCCTCGGCGAGGACGTCGAGCGACGGGTCCTGGCGCGGGCGGTGCGCTGGCACGCCGAGCACCGGGTGCTGCGGGACGGCGCCCGCACCGTCGTCTTCCGCTGAGCGCGGATCACGGCGTGGACGTGCCCGCCTCGGCCCCGCCGCGGTGCGAGGATGACGCCATGGACGACGTGCGCATCGATGTGGTCGACGACGCGACCGCGGGCGAGCTGCTGACGGTCAGGCGGGCCGCCTTCGTCACCGAGGCCCAGCTCTACGGTGACCCCAACATCCCGGCCCTGACCCAGACCCTCGCCGAGCTGCAGGCCGACCTGCAGCGGCCGGAGGTCGTCACGCTCGGTGCCTGGCGGGGCACCCGCCTCGTCGGCTCCATCCGGGTGGAGCTCGAGGGCGAGCGCGCCAACCTCGGCCGGCTCGCCGTCGTCCCGGACCTCCAGGGGCAGGGCATCGGCACGCGGCTGCTCATGGCCGTCCTGGAGTACCTGCCGGAGCAGACCAAGGAGGTCTGGGTGTTCACCGGCCAGGACTCCAAGCAGAACCTGTCGATGTACGCCAAGCACGGCTACGAGCACCAGTACGACCAGCACACCGGCGACCTCACCTACGCCTACCTGCGCCGCATCCTCGGGGAGGACGAGCCCGAGGGCTGACCGGCTGCTACGCCGCGCCGCCGCGAGGCGCTAGGGTGTGGTCCGTCGCGACTGGCGCCACAGGTGGATCACCACCGGGGAGCGACACACCACGCAGACCTCAGGTCGCCCGCCTGGGCCGAGGGTCACCGGCACAGCGCGCACGCGCGCACACCAGTGAGACGCGGAGGAACCATGAGCCAGCCCACCGAGACCCGCCCGGTCGCCGACCTGCCCCTCACCGACCTCGACCCGGAGATCGCCGCCGTCCTCGACGGCGAGCTCACCCGCCAGCGCGAAACGCTGGAGATGATCGCCAGCGAGAACTTCGTCCCGCGCGCCGTCCTTCAGGCCCAGGGGTCGGTGCTCACCAACAAGTACGCCGAGGGCTACCCCGGCCGGCGCTACTACGGCGGCTGCGAGCAGGTCGACATCGCGGAGAACCTCGCGATCGAGCGCGCCAAGTCGCTCTTCGGTGCAGCTTTCACCAACGTGCAGCCGCACTCGGGCGCGACGGCGAACGCCGCCGTGCTCCACGCCATCGCCCGCCCCGGCGACAAGGTGCTCGGCCTGTCGCTGCCGCACGGCGGCCACCTCACCCACGGCATGAAGATCAACTTCTCCGGCCGTCTGTACGACATCGCCGCCTACGGGGTGGACGAGCAGACGCACCGCATCGAGATGGACCAGGTGCGCGAGCAGGCGCTCGCCGAGCGGCCCAAGGTCATCATCGCCGGCTGGTCGGCCTACCCGCGGCAGCTGGACTTCGCCGCCTTCCGCGAGATCGCCGACGAGGTCGGCGCCTACCTGTGGACGGACATGGCGCACTTCGCCGGCCTCGTCGCCGCCGGCCTGCACCCCAACCCGGTGCCCGACTCCGACGTCGTCTCGACGACGATCCACAAGACCCTCGGCGGCCCCCGCTCGGGCATGATCCTCAGCCGCGACGCGGAGGACCTCGGCAAGAAGCTCAACTCCGCCGTCTTCCCCGGGCAGCAGGGCGGCCCGCTCATGCACGTCGTCGCGGCCAAGGCGGTGGCGCTCAAGATCGCCGCTGGCGAGGAGTTCGCCGACCGGCAGCGCCGCACCCTCGAGGGTGCCCGGATCATCGCCGAGCGGCTGCTCGCCCCGGACGTCCGTGAGGCCGGCGTCTCCGTCGTCACCGGCGGCACCGACGTCCACCTCGTCCTCGTCGACCTGCGCAGCTCGGCACTCGACGGCCAGCAGGCCGAGGACCTGCTCCACGCCGCCGGCATCACCGTCAACCGCAACGCCGTCCCCTTCGACCCCCGTCCCCCGCGCGTGACCTCCGGCCTGCGGATCGGCACTCCCGCGCTCGCCACCCGCGGCTTCGGGGCCACCGAGTTCACCGAGGTCGCCGACATCATCGCCACGGCGCTGAGCCAGGGGACCGCGGCCGACGTCGATACGCTGCGTGTCCGTGTCCGGGCGCTGACGGAGGCGTTCCCCCTCTACGAGGGCCTCCAGCAGTGACCGCCCAGGTTCTCGACGGGAGAGCCACCGCGGCGCAGATCAAGGGCGAGCTCACCGCCCGGGTCGCGGCGCTGCGCGAGCGCGGGGTCGTGCCGGGTCTCGGCACCGTGCTCGTCGGGGAC
>DAHVRG010000305.1 GCA_027322565.1 Georgenia sp. | reverse complement strand
GTCAGCTCCCACACCTGGTAGAGCACCGCGACGGTGGACACCTGGCCCCCGACGGCCGACAGCGACGTCCCCACCCACAGCCGGAAGAAGGGACGGCTGCGCCGCAGCGGGCGGACGTCGAGGAGTCCGTGCCGCGTGCGGCGTGCCGTCCGGCGGCTGCGCTGGGCTCCGGTCACCGCGCCAACCTAGCGGTACCGCCGTCCCGGACACGCCGACCGGTCGCCTCCGGGCCCGGAGTCCCCCTACGCTCGGGCCGCATGAGACACCGTCGTGCCACCGCCGCCCTGCTCCTGGCCGCTGCCCTGCTCGCGGGGTGTGGCACGACGGACGGCACCGATGAGGAGCCGAGCGCGCCACCGGGGAGCGGACCCACGTCTGCTGAGCCGACCGCGACCTCGCCCGACCCCACCGACCCGGCCACGACCGAGCCTGCCACGTCCGAGCCGGGTGACCTCCCCGGTGAGCCGGTCGAGGGCGGCTTCCCGCTCGAGGGCGCCGAGCTCGGCGTCGTCGGGGTGGTCGCCGGTGACGTGCTGCACCTCCGGGCGGGGCCGGGCACGGAGCACGACTCCGTCGCCGAGCTCGAGCCCCTCGCCACCGGGCTGGTCGCGAGCGGGCACAACCGGCAGCTGGACGACGGCAGCCTGTGGGCCGAGGTCACGGTCGAGGGCACGACGGGCTGGGTGAACACCGCCTTCGTCAGCCATCCCGGCCCGGTCACCGACGTCACCGCCGAGCTCGGTGAGCCCCCCACCGCCGCGACCCTGGAGCAGCTCGCCGTGGCGGTCGCCCACGTGCTCGCCGGGCCCGAACCGACCGTGACGATCGCGGACGGCCCGCGGGAGGGTGACCTCGGCGAGGTCGTCGTCGACGTCCTCGGGTTCGCCGACGACGCCGTGGCCGGGGAGCGGCTGCACGTCCTCGCGGCGCCCACGGACGGCGGCTGGACGGTGCGTACCGTCGAGGCCACGCTGCTGTGCGCCCGCGGGGTCAGCGAGGGGCTGTGCGCGTGAGCGGCCGCGCGGAGCAGGTCACCGACGTCGTCACCCACCACGGCGAGGGGCCGGTGTGGTCGCCCCGGTGGGGCGGTCTGCGCTTCGTCGACATGCTCGCCGGCGGCGTCCTCACCCTGCGGGACGACGGCACGGTCTCCCGGATCGACGTCGGCCGGGTCGCGGCGCTGGTCCGCCCCCGGCGCGAGGGCGGCTACGTCGTCGCCACCGAGCACGGCATCGGGCTGGCGGACCGTGCCGACGGCCCGCCCACCCGGTCCGTGCGCATCACCGACGACGCGGGCGAGCGGATGAACGAGGGCAGCGCCGCGCCGGACGGCAGCCTCTACGTCGGCTCGATGGCGTGGGACGCCCGCCCGGACGGCGGCACGCTCTACCGGGTGGACCCCGCGGGCCAGGTCACCGTCGCGCTCGCGCCGGTGACCATCTCGAACGGGCTCGGCTTCTCCCCCGACCACACGCGCGCCTACTACGTCGACACCCCGACCGGCCGGGTCGACGTCCTCGACGTCGACGACGGCGTGCTCCGGGGACGGCGTCCCCTCGTCACGGTGCCCGCCGACGAGGGCGCCCCCGACGGCCTGACGGTGGACTCCCAGGGCACCGTGTGGGTCGCGCTCAACGGTGGCGGCCAGGTGCGCCGCTACTCACCCGGCGGGGAGCTGCTCGACGTCGTCACGGTCCCGGTCCCGGGGGTCACGGCGTGCACGCTCGGCGGTCCGAGCCTCACCGACCTGTACATCACCACCTCCCGGCTGGACGAGGGGGACTGCGCACCCCCCGGCGCGGGTGCGCTGTTCGCCGCCGCCGTCGACACCCCGGGCCTGCCCGTCCTGCCCTACGCCGGCTGACGGGAGGCCCGGGCCGCTCACCGGGCCGGCAGCTCCGGCGGCAGCCCGAACCAGGCGAAGAGCCGCCGGTCGAAAAAAGCCGTCACCCGGGTCACGCCGTCCTCGCCGACGGTGACGTGCTGGAGGTGGAACGCACGGTGCACGCCGTCGTCCGCCCGCATGTACATCGCGAGCACCGGTTCCCCGTTCGCCGACGTCGGCAGCAGCCGCATGTCGCCCGGGTGCTTCGCCGGGCACCACGCGGTGATGAGGCGGCCGACCTCCTCCGCGCCGTGGTACCACTCCGGGAACGGCGGCATCTCCCACACGACGTCCGCGGCGAGGAGGTCGACGATCGCGGCGACGTCGTAGGCCTCGAAGGCCGCGACGTAGGCGCGCAGCAGCCGCCGGTGCCGCTCGTCGTCGGGCAGCTGTGGCGGGACGTCCGGGTCCACGGCCGCGAGGCGGGCGCGGGCGCGCTGGAGGGTGGAGTTGACGCCCGCGACGGTGAGGTCGAGCGCCTCGGCGACCTCACGGGCCCGCCACGCGAGCACGTCGCGCAGGAGGAGCACCGCCCGCTGCTGGGCGGTGAGGTGCTGCAGCGCGGCGACGAACGCGAGCCGGACGCTGTCCCGGCTCACCGCCTGGGCTGCCGGGTCGGGCCGGCCCTGGACCCACAGGAGGTCGTCGGGGATGGGCTCGAGCCACGACACCCCCGTCTCGGGCCGCGGCTCGTCCCGCGGGTCGGCCGCCGGTCCACCGAGGCCCGTGGGCAGCGGGCGCCGCTTGCGGCCCTCGAGGTGGGTGAGGCAGGCGTTCGTCGCGATCCGGAAGACCCAGGTCCGCAGCGAGGAGCGGTTCTCGAACCCGTGGAAGGCCCGCCAAGCGCGCAGGTAGGTCTCCTGGACGAGGTCCTCGGCGTCGTGCACCGACCCGGTCATCCGGTAGCAGTGGGCGAGGATCTCCCGACGGAGGGGCTCGAGCAGCTCGGCGACGTCGCCGGCGGTGACCGGTGGCCGGTCCACGGCCGGGCGGGCGCCGCGGATCGTCGTCGTGGACTGCTCAGGGGACATGACCCGACCGTAGGGCGCGCCGTCGTGGCCTGTCATCCCCGTAGCCGAACTGCGACGGCTGCCGACGAGGACGCTCATGCCGCGTCCGCCGCGCGCTCGACGGCGGCGATGTCGATCTTGACCATCTCGAGCATGGCCTCCATGGCGCGCTTGGCGCGTCCCGGGTCGGGGTCGCCCAGGAGCTCCTGCATCCGCACGGGCACGATCTGCCAGGAGAGGCCGTAGCGGTCGGTGAGCCAGCCGCACCGCGACTCCCGGCCGCCGCCCTCGAGCAGCCGCTCCCAGTAGTGGTCCACCTCCGCCTGGTCGGCGCAGTCGACCTGGAGCGAGACCGCCTCGGTGAACGGCCTGCCGGGGCCGCCGTTGAGGGCGACGAAGTCACGGCCGTCGAGCCGGAAGCTCACGGTCAGCGGCCGCCCTTCGAGCTCGGGGTCGGCCGCGCTCCAGCGGGTGACGTCGAGGATCTGCGAGCGCGGGAAGACCGAGACGTAGAACTCGGCTGCCTCGAGGCCCTCGGCGTCGAACCACAGACAGGTCTGGATGGTGGGCATGGGTGTTCCTCTCCTTCGGCGGTCCTCCCCTACCGACCGGCGCCGAGCACGGAACTCATCGACGCGGTCCGCGATGACTTTGCCACGCCACAGGGGTCGGTCGGGTCATGGGGCGGAACGACCCGCCTCGAGGCCGTGAGAGAGGACGTCCCCCATGGACCGCATGATCTTCGTCAACCTCCCGGTGCGTGACCTGGCGGCCACCCGGCGCTTCTACACCGGTGTGGGGTTTGCGGTGAACGAGACCTTCTCCGACGAGCACTGCGTCTGCATCGTCGTCTCCCCGACGATCTACGTCATGGCGCTGGACCACACCCGGTTCGCCGACTTCGTCTCCACCCCGATCGCCGACCCGCGGGTGACCACCCAGGTGCTCAACTGCCTGTCGATGTCCTCCCGGGAGGAGACCGACGCCTTCGTGGCGGCCGCACTGGCGAACGGCGGTTCGCGGCACCGCTACCCGGCCGACCTTGCCGACGTGACGGGGCCGGAGGGCGAGGACCTGCACGGGGCCGCCGTCACCGACCCCGACGGCCACGTGTGGGAGCTGCGCTACATGGCCCCGGCGCTCTGAGCCAGTGCGGTGCGCGCCGCCCGGAGGGCTGCGACGTCCTCGGGGGCCGAGACGACCGAGGCGGCCGTCAGGGCCAGGGCGGTCGCCGCGTCGAGCATGGCCGCGTAGGCGGCGTCCTGGTCGCCGGCCGCCGCGAACTCGGCGGTGTGGATGGGGGCGTCGGTCGTCGGCAGGCTGAACCACGGGTGGAGGGAGGGGACGACGCGTGAGACGTTGCCCATGTCTGTCGACCCGCCACGCGGGGCGCCGCCGGGGGTGGTGTCGTAGCCGAGGGTCGCCAATGCGCCCTCCCAGTGGCGGCACAGCACGTCGTCGTGCGTGAGGGGCTCGTAGACCGGCTCGGTCGGCTCGATCCGGAGAGTCGCGCCGGTGGCGAGTGCGCCGGCCTCGAAGCAGCGCCGGACCCGCCCGTAGAGGTCGTCGAACTCCGGCATGGTGAACGCCCGGCACTCGAAGTCGACGATCGCGGTCTCGGGGATGATGTTCGTCGCGTCGCCCCCGTGGGCGACGACGGCGGAGACGCGGTGGTCCGCCGGGAGCTGCTGACGCAGCAGTCCGATGGCGACCTGCGCGACGACGGCCGCGTCGGCGGCGTTGACGCCGCGCTGCGGCGCTGCGGCGGCGTGGGCGCCGCGCCCGCTGAAGGTCGCGCGGTAGCGGCCCACCGCCTGCGACGTCGTGCCCCGCGGGTTGTAGCCGTGGTTGCGCGGGAGCGGGTGGACCATGAGCGTGAGGTCGACGTCGTCGAACACGCCCCGTTCGAGGAGCACGACCTTCCCGCCACCGTGCTCCTCGGCGGGGGTGCCGACGACCTTGACGCGCAGGCCGAGATCGTCGGCGACGGGCTGGAGACCGAGGGCGGCGGCCACCGCGGCCCCGGCGATGAGATGGTGGCCGCAGCCGTGACCGATGGTCGGCAGTGCGTCGTACTCGGCGCAGATCGCCACGGTCACCGGCCCCTGTCCCACCGTCGCCGTGAACGCGGTGGGCAGGTCACCCGCTCCGGCCTCGACGGCGAAGCCCGCCCGGGCGAGCAGCTCGGTGACCGCGCGCGCCGCCCGGTGCTCGGTGAAGGCCAGCTCCGGAAGCCGGTGGATCGTCCGGCTCAGCTCGACGACGGCCTGCTCGTGCGCGGCGACCGCCCGCGCGATGGCGCCGGTGGTGCCCGCCGTCTCCGCGAGCCGGGACCGGTCCATGGCGTCCTCCTCCTCACATGCGTCCGGGCTCATGGTCCCACGGCAGGGGTGCTTCGGAGCACGGCCGGCCGCCGCGGCGCCGCTCAGTGCCCGAAGGCCTCCGCCAGCCACCATGACGGCTCGTCGGCCACCACCTTCGCGTCGATGAGCAGCGGCCGGTCCCGCGGCCCGGCGAGCCACTCCCGGACACCGGCGAGGTCGTCCGGCGAACGCACGGTCAGTGCCGTGAAGCCGTAGCCGGCGCCGACGGCGGCGACGTCGGTGGGCGGGAAGGTCACCGTCGTGTGGTCCTCACCGACGAAGTGGTGCACCTCGGCGCCGTACGCGTCGTCGTTGTAGACGACGACGACCATGGGCAGCCCGAGGCGGCGCACCGTGTCGAGCTCGGCCGCCCCCATGAGCGCACCGCCGTCACCCAGCGCCGCGACGGGCAGGCGGTCCGGCCGGGCCAGGGCGGCGCCGACCGCGGTGGCCAGCCCGAGGCCTACAGCCTGGAAGGCCTGGGTGAAGCAGAAGCCCTGCTCGTCCGGGACGTCGAGGTACATGCTCGGGTAGCCCATGAAGTTCCCGGAGTCCACCGCGACGACACGCTCGGCCGGGAGCAGGTCGTCCAGCGCGGTGGTCAGCGTGCGGGGGTCGATCCGTCCGTCGCCGGTCCGGTCGGTGTAGGGGACGTCGCGCCACCGCACCTCGGCCGCCAACCGGCTGCGCAGCTCGGCGCTGCGGTACCCGTCCCCCGCGTGGGCGGCGAGGCGCTCGGTCACCTCGTGTGCGGTCACCGCGACGTCGCCGACGACGCCGAGGCTCAGCGACCGGTGCCGACCCAGCGCCTCGGGGGTGTCGTCCACCTGGACGACGGCGGCCTCCGGGGCGATGAGGCGCCCGTGGCGCATGGTCCACATGTTCAGCGCGCAGCCCCACCCGACGATGAGGTCCGCGCCGGCGATGAGCTCGGCCGCCAGCAGGGAGGAGAAGCCACCCGAGACGTCGAGCGACCACGGGTTGCCTCGGAACAGCCCCTTGGCGACGGCCGAGGTGGCGAGCAGCGCACCGCACCGGTCGGCGAGCGCGACGAGGGCGTCCCGAGCGGCCGCGGAGCGGGCCCCGCGCCCGGCGACGAAGACCGGCCGGCGGGCCTCCCGCAGCGCCGCGGCGAGCCGCTCGGCGTCCTCGGCCGCGACAGGGCGGGGCGCGGCCGCCGCCGTCGCCAGGTCGGCGGGGGGGGCCGGGACGGGGGCGGGCGCCTCCTGGACGTCGAGCGGGAGGTTGAGCACGACGGTGCGCCGGTCGTCGCGGGCGACCGCGAGGGCGGCCAGGGCGTCGGCGACGGCGGTGGCCGGGTCCGCGGCCCGCATCGCTACCGCACCGACCGCGCCTGCGAGGGCCTCCTGGTCGACGTGGAAGTTCGACGTCGGGGTCACCGCCTCGGGCGCGAGGACGAGGAGGGGGGTCCGGGACTTGGCGGCCTCGGCGATCCCCGTCACCGCGTTGGTGAGGCCGCAGCCCTGGTGGACCGTGAGGACGGCGGGCCGCCCGGCCGTGCGGGCGTAGGCGTCGGCCATGGTGGCCGCGCCGCCCTCGTGCCGGGCGGCGACGAACCGGGCCCCCGCGGCCGCCATCGCGGTGGTCACGTGGAAGTTCCCCGACCCGACGACCGCGAAGACGTGGTCGACACCGGCGGCGACGAGGGCGCGGCCGACGGCGTCGGCGACGCGGGTCATGACCGGTCGACGAGCGCGAGCACGCGCGTCGGCGAGCCCGAGCCGGTCTCGATCTTCAGCGGGGAGGCGATGACGAGCGCCCCGGTCGGCGGGAGACGGTCGAGGTTGCGCAGCTGCGAGAGCCCGTACTTGCCGCTGCCCATGAGGTAGTGGTGGCAGGGGAAGAGCGGGTCGAAGCCCCCGGCGGCGCCGGCGTCGGTGCCGACGGTCTCCACCCCGATGCCCTGGAGCGGGCTCTCCTCGGCGACCCAGCGGGCGGCCTCCGCCGACAGGCCGGGGCTGTGCGGGCCCTCGTCGTCCCGGTTGATCATCTCCGCCTGGGTGGTCCGCGCGGACCAGCCCGTGCGGCACAGCAGCCAGCCCCCATCCGGCAGCGGGCCGTGCTCGGCGACGAACGCCTCGATGTGCTCGACCTCGATGAGGAAGTCGGGGTTCTGCGCCACCTGGTCGACGACGTCGAGGACGACGGCGGGTGCCACGAGCGCCCCCACCGGGACCGAGGCGATGTCGGCGAGCTCCCGGCCGGTGACCCAGTGGTTGGGTGCGTCGAAATGCGTGCCGGTGTGCTCCCCTGTGCGGAAGTTGTTCCAGTACCAGGCCGGGCCGCGGTCGTCGTAGCGCGAGATCTCCTCGAGCTCGAACCGCGCCGTCTGCCCGAACTGCTCCGGGAGCTCGAGGATCGGGGTCTGCGCCGAGAGGGGGGCCGTGAGGTCGACGATCTCGACGGCGCCGCTGCGCAGGGCCGCGAGCAGGTCACTGAGCACAGGCATGGAGGTCTCCTTCGACAGTGAGGGATGTCGGCGTGATCTTGGCACACGCGGGCGCCCGTCCGGGGAGCGTCTCGCCCACCAGCCATTGACCCCGGCGGCGCACAGGAGTTGTGTGGCGGTGTCGAAACTGCGGCCGCCCGTTCGACGGACGGGTGACGGACCGTCCCGAACCGCGGGGCGGCGCGATGCGAAGGAGATCGACATGCGAGTCCTCGTCATGATCAAGGGCCGCCCGGAGGACGAGGCGAAGGCCGAGCCGACGCCCGCGATGTTCGAGGCGATGAACGCCTACAACCAGCAGCTCGTCGAGGCCGGCGTCATGCTCGGCGGGGACGGGCTGCGACCCAGCTCCGACGGCGCGCAGGTGGTCTTCGAGGGCGGCCGCACCTCCGTCGTCGACGGGCCCTTCACCAAGGCCAAGGAGATCATCGCCGGCTACTGGATCTGGGAGGTGCGGTCGCTCGAGGAGGCGCTGGAGTGGGCCAGGCGGTGCCCCACCGACCCGGACGGGACGTGGCAGGCGCTGGAGGTCCGGCCGTACTACGAGACGGAGGACTTCGCCGACGTCCTCACCCCGGAGTTCCGCAAGCAGGAGCAGCGGCTCTCCGAGCAGATCCGCGCCCAGCACGGCGACGCGCGCTAGCCGATGAGCGACGCGCGGCGGACCGTGGAGGCGGTCTGGCGCATCGAGTCCCCCCGCCTCGTCGGCGCCCTCACCCGCCTGGTCCGGGACGTCGGGCTGGCCGAGCAGCTGGCGCAGGACGCCAACGACCTCGCGCTGGAGCAGTGGCCCCGTGACGGCGTGCCGGACCGGCCCGGTGCCTGGCTCATGGCCACCGCCCGGCACCGGGCGGTGGACCTCGTGCGGCGGGAGCGGAACCTCGCCGCGAAGTACGCCACCCTCGCTGCCACCGAGGAGGAGGCCGCCCCAGGCCCGGACGACCCGGAGACCATCCGGGACGACCTGCTCGCCCTCGTCTTCACCGCGTGCCACCCCGTGCTGCCGCGTGAGTCCCGGGTGGCGCTCACGCTGCGGCTGCTCGGCGGCCTGACGACCGAGGAGATCGCGCGGGCGTTCCTCGTGCCGGCTCCGACCGTCGGGCAGCGGATCTCCCGGGCCAAGCGCACGCTGAGCGAGGCGCAGGTGCCCTTCGCCGTCCCGCAGTCGGACGAGCTCGCCGAGCGTCTCCCCGCCGTCCTGGAAGTCGTCTACCTCGTCTTCACCGAGGGGCACCTCGCGACGTCGGGCGACCGGTGGGTGCGGCACGAGCTCGCCGCAGAGGCGATGCGGCTCGGCCGGGTGCTCGCCGGGCTGCTCCCCCGCGAGCCCGAGGTCCACGGGCTCGTCGCGCTCATGGAGCTCCAGGCCGCGCACTTCCCCGCCCGGACGGACGCGGCCGGGGAGCCCGTGCTGCTGCCCGACCAGGACCGCAGCCGGTGGGACCGCACGCTCATCAACCACGGACTCGCGGCGCTCGACCGCGCCACCCGGCTGCGCGCCCCCCTCGGCGCCTACACGCTGCAGGCGGCGATCGCGGCGCAGCACGCCCGCGCCCCGACGTTCGCGGCGACCGACTGGGACGCGGTCGTCGCCCTCTACGACGCGCTCGCGCAGGTGGCGCCCTCGCCCGTCGTCGGGTTCAACCGCGCCGTCGCCGTCCTCTACGCGGACGGACCCGAGGCCGCTCTCGCCGCCCTGGCCGAGCTCGGCGACGACCCCCGCCTCCAGCGATACCACCTGCTCCCGGCGGCACGCGCGGAGGCGCTCCAGCGCCTCGGACGCCACGCCGCCGCCGCGGCCGAGCTCCGGCGGGCCGCGGAGCTGGCGCCGACCGAGCGGGAGCGCCGCGCCCTCCTCGGC
>DAHVRG010000303.1 GCA_027322565.1 Georgenia sp. | reverse complement strand
CGATCTAGTGACGGCGACGCAGTGCAGCGTCCAGTAGTGCCGGTGGGGCGTCGTTCTTCTCGTGGGCTGCCAGGTCGGTGCCGGGCGCCACGATCTCGTCGATCGCGTCGAGCACGTCGCTGGTCAGCTCCGTCTCGGCGGCCGCGAGCTGCGAGGTGAGGTGGTCGAGGGTGCGCGGCCCGATCAGTGCGCTCGTCACCCCGGGGTGGGTGGTGACGAACCCGAGTGCCAGCTGGATGAGCGTGAGGCCGGCCTGCTCGGCCAGCTCCACGAGCCTCTCGACCGCCTCCATCCGCGACCGGTTGACCGGGAGGGCGAGGTCGAAGCGCTGCGGCAGGAAGCCTGCGCGGTTGGTGTTCACCTCCCGGTCGCGGCGCACCGCGCCGGAGAGCCATCCCGAGGCCAGCGGGCTCCACACGAGCACGCCGAGCCCGTAATCCTGGGCCACCGGCAGCACGTCACGCTCGACGCCCCGCTGGAGGATCGAGTAGCTGGGCTGCTCGGTGGTGAACCGCCGGACCCCGGCCGTGGCCGCTGCCCACTGCGCCTGGACCAGTCGGTAGGCGGGGTAGGTCGAGGTCCCGAAGTGACGGATCTTCCCGGCCTGCTGCAGGTCCGACAGTGCGGCCAGCGTCTCCTCGTCGCTCGTGGCCGGGTCCCACCGGTGGATCTGGAACAGGTCGACGTGGTCGACCCCGAGCCTGTGCAGGCTCGCGTCCAGCGCCGTGGTGAGCCAGCGCCGCGACGCGCCCCGCTTCCCGACCCCGTCGCCCACCTGGAGCCCGGCTTTCGTTGCGATCACGACGTCGTCGCGGCGGTCGGCGAGCGCTTTGCCCAGGAGCTCCTCCGACTCGCCGCCGCTGTAGACGTCGGCGGTGTCGACGACGTTGATCCCAGCGTCCAGCGCTGCGCCGACGATGGCGTCGACCTCGGCCTGCGTCGTTCCGCCGACCCTCCCGAAGTTCATCGCCCCCAGGGCCAGGCGGCTCGCCTGGATGCCGGTGTGCCCGAGTGTGCGGTACTGCATGGGCGTTCTCCCGTCGTGGTGTTGTGGGGCAGCGCCGGTCTGACAAGATTGTTCCGGAGCGCCGCTCCGATAACGATACGGAGCGACGCTCCGCTTAGCAAGGAGGAGTCCCGTCATGTCCGACCCGACCGAGCCCGACCGCGGGGGGAGCGCGGGGTCCGCCCGTGCGCGGCGGTCCGACGCCCGCCGCAACGAGCAGGCCCTGCTCGCCGCGGCGGCGCGGGTGTTCGCGGACTCGGGCGTCGACGCGCCGGTGCGGCTCATCGCCTCGGAGGCCGGGGTCGGGATGGGCACCTTCTACCGCCACTTCCCCTCGCGCGCCGAGCTCGTCGCCGCGGTCTACCGGCACCAGGTCGATGCCTGCGTCGAGCTCGGCGAGAGGTTGCTGCAGGACGGCTCGCAGCCGTTCGCGGCGCTCCGCGAGTGGATGGACGCCTTCGTGGACTTCCTCGCGACCAAGCACGGGCTCGCCACCGTCCGCGCGCAGGACGAGTCGAGCGGCAGCCTGCACGGCTACTTCCTCGACCGCCTCGTGCCGGTGTGCGACCGGCTCCTCGCGGCTGCTCGGGAGAACGGTGAGGTCACCGCCGAGATCACCGGCTACGAGCTCATGCGCGGCGTCGGGAACCTCTGCCTCTTCGGTGGGGACGACGGCCGCTACGACGCACGCAAGCTCACCCACCTGCTCCTCGCCGGCATCCGGTAGGAGACCGCTGAGAGCGGGATACCCCAGGTGGGAGCAGTGGTGGGGGACGTGCGCGTGAGCGTCCCCCACCGGCGCGTCGGTGCTGTCACTCGACGGGCGGGACGGCGGCCGGCTCCACGGGGGACGTCGCCGGCGCGGTGTCACCCGGGGTGCGGCGCTCCGGGCCCCGCAGCACCGTGAGGGCGAGGACGACGACGAGGGCGGCGACACCGACCCACATCGCCCGCTGCCAGCCGGCGACGAACGCCTCCTGCGCGGCCGTGAGCACCTGCTCGGCATGTGCTCCCGCTCCCTCCGCCGCGACCGCAGCGGTGGCGATGCCGTCGCGTGCCGGCCCGGCGACGGCCTCCGGGACGCCGGCGAGCCGCCCGCTCACCGCGGCGTGGTACCCCGCCGTAAGGACCCCGCCGAGCAGCGCGATCCCGAGGGCTGCGCCGAGCTCCCGGGTGAGGTCGTTGACCGCCGAGGCGACGCCCTGTTGCTCACGCGGCAGCGACGACGTGATCGCCTCGGTCGACGGCGTCATCGCCAGCCCGCTGCCCAGGCCGAGCGCGACGAGCCCGGGCAGGACGGTGAGGTAGCCCCCGTCGGCGGAGACGACGACCGCCATGAGGGCCAGGCCGGACGCCGCGACGACGAGCCCGGCTGCCATCGCCGTCCGCGCCCCGACCCGTGCGGCGACCCGCGGCGCGAGGCCGGAGGCGACCATCATGAGCAGCGCCAAGGGCATGAGCGCGAGCGTGGAGACGAGCCCGCTCCAGCCGAGCACCACCTGGAAGAACGGGTAGAGCACGAGCGAGACGCCGGCCTGGACCCCGAAGAGGACGAGGAGCAGCGTCGACCCGCTCGACAGTCCCCGGGTGCGGAAGTACCGGAGATCGAGCAGCGGAGCCGCCGTGCGCAGCTCGCGGAGGACGAACGTCACGCCGGCGAGGGCGGCGACGCCGAGGAGGGCGAGCATCCGCGGGTGCCCCCAGCCGAGCGCGGGTGCCTCGTGCAGCGCGTAGGTCAGGGTGATGACAGTGACGACCGACGCCGCCGCACCGGGGAGGTCGAAACGGCTGGTCACCGCCTCGCGGGAGTTCGGCACGGACCGGACCGTCACCGCCGCGGCCGTAAGGGTGAGCACGACCGGCAGCGCGAAGAGCCAGCGCCAGGTGGCGACGTCGACGAGCAGGGCGGAGAGGTACATGCCGAGGATGCCGCCGCCGCCGGCGACTGCGGTCCAGACGCCGATGGCCTTGGAGCGCTCGCCGTCGGGGAACGAGGCTGTGATGACCGAGAGCGTCACGGGCATGATGAGCGCCGCGCCGACGCCGCTGAGCAGGCGGGCTGCGATCATCATCTCGACGGACGGGGCGAGGGCGGCCATGAGGTTCGCGACGCCGAAGAGGGCGAGGCCTGCGAGGAGGACGGGCTTGCGGCCGCGCCGGTCGCCGAGGGCGCCGAGCGGGAGGAGGAGGGCGGCGAGGGTGAGGGTGTAGGTGTTGATCACCCAGAGCACCGTCCCGTGGCCGACCTGGAAGGTCGTGGCGAGCTGGGGTTGGGCGACGTTCAGCCCCGAGACCGAGGCGACGACCGCCATGAGGGCGATGGAGGAGGCCAGGAGGATGACACGGCGGCGGCGCGGGTCGAGGACCGCGGCGGCGGACGCCGTGGAGGTGCGGGAGCTGTTCACGTGTTCCTTCGTTCGTCGGTGGGCAGGCAGAGGCGCGCGCGGATAGGCGGGGGTGACCCGGACGGCGGGGCGGACGCGGGCTCACGCGGTCCGGTGGGCGCGGACGATGACGTCGGCGAGCTGCCGCTCGCCGGCGCCGGTGGCGACGGTGCGGATGTGCTCCCGGGCCGACCTCACTCGCCACAGGGGAGCGGTGAAGAGCTCGCCGATGCCGTAGCGGGTGGACGTTGCGGCGGGCGGGTGCTCGTGCGCCGCCGGGCCCCCTTCCCGGTGGGTGACGACGAGCAGCGTGCCTCCGGGGGCGACCCAGGTGGCGAGTCTCCGGTAGAAGTCCTCCTGGGACTTTGCCGGATGGGTGTAGCTCGTGACGACGAGGTCCCAGGTGCGCGCCGGCTCCCAGGTGAGGAGGTCCGTCTCGACCCACTCGAGCCGGTCCTCCACGCCGTTCCGTCGGCCGTGGGCGAGGGCGGCGGTGAGGGCGGAGGCGGAGATGTCCGCGCCGGTCACCGCCCAGCCGTGCTCCGCGAGCCACACGGCCTCGGCCCCGACGCCGCACCCGGCGTCCAGTGCCCGTCCGGGCTCGAGGTGTGCGGTCTCGGCCGCGAGGTACGGATGGGGCCTCGGCGGACGCCCGGCCGGGCCCCCGCGGGACCAGTGGCGTTCCCAGTACGTCCGGTCGAAGCTGTGCTCGGCTGCCATGGTGCCGACCCTTCGACGCGTCCCGCGGGTTGCGGTGACTGGAGCGGTCAGCATGGGAGGCGATCCAGCCACGTGGCAAGAACTCTTGCCGAATGGCAAACTGAGGTGATGGACGACGAGATCGCCGACACACTGGGCACCGTCGGGCAGCGCCTCAAGCACCTGCGCCTTCGCCGGGACGTCACGCTCGCCGCGTTGGCGGAGCAGACGGGGATCTCGACGAGCACGCTCTCCCGCCTCGAGGCGGGGCTGCGTCGCCCCACGCTGGAACAGCTCCTCCCGCTCGCCAGGTACTACGGCGTCACCCTCGACTCACTCGTCGACGCCCCGCGCAGCGCGAACCCCCGCATCGACCTGCGCCCGATCACATGCGCCGACGGCTCGGTGATCATCCCGCTCACCCGGCGTCCCGGCGGCATCCAGGCCTACAAGTTCGTCCTGCCGGCCGCTCGGGCCGGTGAGCGACCCGAGCTGCACTCGCACGAGGGGTACGACTGGGCCTACGTGCTCAACGGCACTCTGCGCCTCGTCCTCGGCAAGCAGGACCTTCTTCTCCAGGCCGGGGAGGCGGTGGAGTTCGACACCCGCACACCTCATTGGTTCGGCGCGACGCCGGCCGGCCCCGTCGAGTTCCTCAGCCTCGTCGGCCGACAGGGGCAGCGTGCCCACGTCCTGGCCGCCCAGTCGGAGCCGGCGCCCTGAGGCCGGTGCGGCTGCGCACCGACCTCCTGGCGGAGCCGCCCTGGGGCGGCTCCGCCCTCGGCAACTACCGTGCGGCGGTCGCGACCGCCGCTTCGGTGAGCGGTAACTGCGCGAGGAACCGGCGGATGAGCCCGGCCACCTGGTCCACCGCGCTCTCCAGGACGAAGTGCCCGCCGGGCAGCAGGTGGATCTCCGCGCCCGGGAGGTCGCGGGCGAAGGCGCGTGCGCCGTCGGGGCCGAAGATCTCGTCCCCCTCTCCCCAGACCGCGAGGAGGGGCACCTGGCTCTTGCGGAAGTACTCGTGCAGGCGGGGGTAGAGGTCCACGTTCGTCGCGTAGTCGCGAAGCAGGGCGAGCTGGATGCGGTCGTTGCCGGGACGGGCGATGAGCCGGTGGTCGTGCACCCAGGCCTCCGGGTCCACGAGGGAGAGGTCCGGCTCCCCGGTGACGTACTGCCAGCGGATGGCCTCGATGCTCAGCGCCTGGCGGATGGCGGCCTCCGTCGTGGGGTTCTGCTCGCGCTGGTAGGCGGTCACCGGCGCCCAGAAGCTCTCGACGAATCCCTCCTCGTAGGCGTTGCCGTTCTGCGAGATGACCGCGGTGACCGCCTCCGGCCGCCGCAGCGCCAGCCGCCAGCCGATGGGCGCGCCGTAGTCCTGGACGTAGATCGCGTAGCGGTCGACGCCGAGGTCGGCGAGCAGCGCCTCGGTGATGTCGGTGAGGGAGTCGAAGGAGTAGGCGAACTGCTCGACGCTCGGTGCCGCGGAGAGCCCGAAGCCGAGGTGGTCGGGCGCGATGACGTGGAACTCGTCCGCGAGCAGCGGGATGAGGTGGCGGAACATGAACGAGCTCGTCGGGTACCCGTGCAGGAGGACGAGGGTCGGTGCGGTCGGGGAGCCTGCCTCCCGGTAGAAGATCTCGTGCCCGTCGATCGTCCGGAAGCGGTGGTGGACGGTGGCCATGGTCTAACCTTTTGTTTGGGTGATGGGTGGTTAGGCTGACGCTATGGGTGAGTTTCTAACCTGTCAATAGCGTGGTGATGGGTTATAGTGTTCTCGATGATCTCCTTCGCTGCCGACGAGGCGCTGCTCCTCGAGCTGCTCAACACCACCCCGGTCGAGCACGGGGTCCCGACCGATGCGCTCGGTGACGACGGCGCGGCCGTGGCCTGGACGAGCGCGCGCGGCGGCTCGGGGACCGTCCGGGAGGCGGCTCTCGTGCGCGAGGTGCGCGAGGTGCTCCAGGCCGTCGTCCGCGGTGAGGCACCCCCGGAGCGGCTGGGCACCTTCCTCGGTGACGTGTCGATGGT
>DAHVRG010000302.1 GCA_027322565.1 Georgenia sp. | reverse complement strand
GTCGGCGACCAGCTCGGCGGTCTCGTAGGTGAGGGCGGCCACCCGGGCGGGCTCGGCGGGCAGGGTGACCTCGGTGGCCGGGAGGTCCCGGCCGGCCGGGACCTCGATCGTCCGGGGGAAGTCTGTGTCGGCAGCGGTCTCGGGGGTGTCGGTGGTGCTGGCAGCCGCGCTGGGGGCCGCACTCTGCTCCGGTTCGGGCGCCTCTTCCGTGGAGGAGGAGCAGGCACCCAGGACGAGTGCGGCGGCCAGTAGGGCGGTGAGTCGTGAACGCATGAGGGCCTTTCAGTGACGGACGCCGACAGGCCGCCGGCGGGCGAAGGTGGTGGCGGTGGGGCACGACGGTCGCACCAGGCTGAGGGTCGGTGACCCGGTGGGGGAGGCGAAGACCTCCGCGGTGACTCCGTACACCCGGCGGATCAGCTCGGGGGTGATGGTCTCCTGCGGCGACCCGAAGGTCGTGGTGCCGCCGGCGATGACCGCCACCTGCCCGGCCCACCGCAGCGCCTGGGTGAGGTCGTGCATGGTGACCACGACGATCCGCCCGGCGGCGGCCCGCTCGCGCAGGACGTGCATGACGGTGAGCTGGTGGCCGAGGTCGAGCGCGGAGGTGGGCTCGTCGAGCAGCATGACCGGGGAGTCCTGGGCGACCACCCGAGCGACCTGGACCAGCTGGCGCTCCCCGCCGGACAGCCGCGCGTAGCTGCGGTCGGCGAGCTCGGCCACCCCCAGGCGCTCCAGCGCCGCCATCGACCGAGCCTCGGTGCCGCCGCGTCCGCTGGCGCGGGCACCGACTGCCACGACGTCCCGGACCCGCAGCTCGTTGGGCGCATAGCTGTCCTGAGTCATGTAGGAGAGCACCGCGGCCAGCCGGCGGGGCCGCAAGGTGTGCAGGTTCGTGTCGCCGTAGCGTGCGTGGCCGCTGGTGGTCACGCCTCGGCCCACGATGGCCGACAGCAGGCTGGACTTGCCGGCCCCGTTCGGACCGACCAGGCCGAGCAGGGTTCCGGGTGCCACCCTGGCATGGACCGGGGTGAACAGCGGTCGGCCGCGGTGGGCGACGAGGCCGTCGAGGACGAGGTCGCTCACGTCGGCCTCCGCGACAGCAGGAGGGCCAGGAACACCGGGGCGCCGACGACCGCGCACACCGCGCCGGTCTGGATCACCACGGTGGTGGAGCCGGCACGTGCGGCGGTGTCAGCCAGCACGAGGAACAGCGCGCCGCACACCACCGAGATGGGCAGCAGCAGCGCGTGCTTGGCGCCGATGACGAGGCGCACGGCGTGCGGGACCACCAGGCCCACGAAGCTGATCACCCCGGAGACGGCGACGGCGGCACCGGTGACGAGCGAGGCGACGAGGAGGAGCACGAGGCGGGTGCGGTGGACGTCGTAGCCGGAGGTCGCCGCGACGTCGTCACCGAGGAGCAGCGCGTCGAGCGCGCGGACGCGGGTGAGCAGCAGCGTGAGCCCGAGGACGACGGGCACGACGGCCATCGCGGCGTGGGTCCACGTGCGCAGCTCGAGGTCGCCGGCGAGCCAGAAGACGGCCCCGCGGGCGAGCGCGTCGTCCTTGGCGTTGGCGACGAGCGCGGAGATGACGGCCCCGGCGAACGCGTTGATCGAGACGCCGACGAGGATGAGGGTGTAGGTGCTCGCACCCCTGTTGGTGTGGAGCACCGTCTGGAGCGCGAGGGCGACCGCGAGGCTGCCGGCGAAGGCGGCGATCGGCACGCCCCACTGGAGGGACCCGCCCAGCCCGAGGGTGATCCCCGCAACGGCCCCGACGGCGGCGCCGGAGGACACTCCGGTGACACCGGGGTCGGCGAGCGGGTTGCGGAAGACCGCCTGCATGACGACCCCGACCCCGGCGAGCGCACCCCCGACGAGGACCGCGACGACGATGCGGGGCAGCCGGATCGACCACACGACGGTGGACACCTGGCTCTGCTCCGGGGCGACGACGGCACGGACCGCCTCGAGCGGGTCGAGGCGCAGGGTGCCGAGGCTCACACTGACGAGGACGGCCACGACGAGGGCGAGACCGGCGCCCACGGCGAGCCAGAGGGCGCGGCGGGGGAGGCGGCGCCGCGGTGAGGTGGCCGGCCCAGCGGGCGGCGCCGTCGTCGTCCGGGGACGCGACGGGCTGTCCAGCTGGGTCATCTACTTCCTTCGTGCGGGAGTGCAGGGCGACGCCGGCCCGGTTCCCCCGATCCGGCGGGCGGGTCGGTCCGGCGTCCCCGGACCGACGTCGCGCGCTAAACGTGACACATCGACTTCATCAGATCAAGTACTTCATCTGATGTTACGGTGTGGCCGTTTGTGACTTGTGACGACGACAGGAGTCCCCGCGACCATGACCCAGTCCGCTGCTCCCTACGACGCCCTCCTGCTCTGCTCCTTCGGGGGGCCGAACGCCGCCGAGGACGTCGTGCCCTTCCTCCGCAACGTCGTCCGGGGCAAGGGGGTTCCGGACGAACGGCTCACCGAGGTGGGGGAGCACTACTTCGCCTTCGGCGGGAAGAGCCCGATCAACGAGCAGAACATCGCGTTGCGCTCCGCCCTGGCGGAGGAGCTCGGGCGCCGCGGGGTCGACCTGCCGGTCGTGTGGGGCAACCGCAACTGGCACCCCTACACGAAGGACACGCTGCGCGACGCGCACGCCTTCGGGGCCCGGCGGGTCCTCACCCTCGTGACGAGTGCCTACGCCTCCTACTCCGGCAGCCGGCAGTACCGCGAGCACCTCGCGGCGGCCGTCGCGGAACTGCGGGAGGAGGGGGTCGAGCTCGAGATCGACGTCCTGCGCCCGTTCTTCAACGACCCCGGGTTCCTCGCGGCCAACACCGCCGCGATCCTCGAGGCGGCGGCCCGGCTGCCCGAGGGCGGCGGCGTCCACGTCGCCTACGTCACCCACTCCATCCCCGAGACGATGCAGGAGGCCTCGGCCGTCACCGGACCCGGCTACCGGGAGCAGCACGAGGACGTCCGGCGCGTCATCGACGCCGAGCTGCGCGAGCGTGGCCTGGAGGTGACCTCCTCCTCGCTGTCGTACTGCTCACGGTCGGGCGACCCCCGTACGCCGTGGCTCGAGCCGGACATCAACGACCACCTCGCCGAGCTCGCCGAGCGCGGTGTCACGCGCGTCGTCGTCGCCCCCATCGGCTTCATCTCCGACCACATGGAGGTGGTGTGGGACCTCGACACCGAGGCGCTCGGCACCGCCCAGAAGCTCGGCCTGCAGGCCGAGCGGGCCGCGACCGCCGGTGTCGCACCGGCCTTCGTCAGCGGGCTGGTCGACCTCGTGCTCGAGCGGGCGAGCCGGGAGCGGGGGGAGAACCCGCCGGTCCCCGTCCGTGGCGAGCTGGGTGCCTTCCCGGACGTCGCCCCACCCGGCAGCTGCCGTATGCGTCACGGCGAGGTGACCGGAATCCCGGTCGTCGCCGGCACTGTGGACTGACCCCGGCCCACGACCCGTCCGAGCCTGTGCACGAAGGAGAACCTGTGACCGACACCGACACCCAGCCCACCGCCTACCTCATGTACAGCGTCTTCCGTGCGGTCCTCCCGCTGCCCGAGGACGACGCGACGAGGGCGTCACTCGCGCGGGCGGCCGCCGAGGCGGTCGAGTCCGTCCCCGGGTTGACGGTCCGGGGCTGGTACGACGTCGCGGGCTTCCGGGCGGACGCCGACCTCATGGTGTGGTGGTGGGCGCCGGAGGTCGAGGCCGTCCATGAGGCCTACCACCGCCTTCGCGCCAGCGAGCTGGGTGCCGCGCTCGAGCCGGTCTGGTCCCAGGTGGGCACGCACCGGCCGGCCGAGTTCAACCGCGCGCACGTCCCGGCCTTCCTCATGGGGGAGGAGCCGCGGGGCTTCCTGTGCGTCTACCCCTTCGTGCGCAGCTACGAGTGGTACCTGCTCCCGCCCAAGGAGCGCAGCACCATGCTGCGGGACCACGGGCTCGCGGCACGCGACTACGCCGACGTGCGGGCGAACACCGTCGCCGGCTTCGCGCTGGGCGACTACGAGTGGCTCCTCGGCTTCGAGGCCGACGACCTGGGCCGGATCGTCGACCTCATGCGCGAGCTGCGGGCCACCGAGGCGCGCCGGCACGTCCGCGAGGAGGTCCCGTTCTTCACCGGACCCCGCCGCGAGCTCGCGCAGATCGTCGACAGGCTGCCGCGGGGGTAGGGCCCGCCCGCGGGCGATGTGCCTGGCGCGCCGGCGGCCCCTGCCGGCGTGTCCCGACGTGTGCCATGGTGGGGCCATGTCTGCACCACGTGACGAAGACGCCCTGCGTCGACCTGCCGGCGCCACGGGACCACGACGATTCCGGGCGGGCTCCGTCGCGGGGGCGGCCGGGGTCGCGCTCGCCGTCGGCCTCGGCGCCGGGGTCCTCGGCGGGGTCGCCCTGAGCGGTCCGGCCGCCGACGCCGCCGTTGCGGGTGACCTCGAGCTGGCGTGCGAGTACGCGGAGGGCGTCGGCACCGTGGCGGCCGAGGACCTCGGCCCCGACGAGCCGCTGCTCTGGCGGCTCACCGCGCTCGGGGGCCTCACCGTCGCCGCCGGGTACGACGGCAGCGGGGACGAGGACCTCCGGGGCATCGGCACGGACCTCCTCACCGCCGTCAACCGGGTCGACGTAGCGGGGCTCGACGACGCCCTCGAGCGGCTGCGGGGGGCCTGCGACTAGGCGGGCCGCTGCGCGACCGTGCTGCAGTCGAGCTCGGCGCCCCCTTCGACCTCGTAGCGCACGTGGTTGCGGGCGTGGGCGACGGCGGCGGCCACGTCGGTGAAGTAGTGCCGCTCGTCGCCCAGCGCCTCGAGCACCCCGATCGCGGCGGAGAGCTTGCGCTGCTGGGCGTCCAGCCCCTTGAGCAGGACCGTGATGCCACGGCGGCGCAGGTCGGTGATGATCTCGGCGAGCGCGTGGGCGCCCGAGGCGTCCATCACCCGGATCTCGCGGAGCACGAGGATGATGACGCGGACGTCCTTCACGGTCGTCATCTCGTCGAGGAACCGCTTGGTCCCGCCGAAGAACAGCGCCCCGCGGAAGTGGTACAGCGCGATGTGCTCGTGGAGCAGCGCGTCCTCCTCCTCGGCCGCGATCTCCGGCGGGACGTCCTGCCGGGTGAGGCCGGAGACGCGCGCCATCGCCCGCAGCGCGAGGAGGGCGGCGACCGCCACCCCGACCTGGACGGCGACGATGAGGTCGAAGACGATCGTCACGACGACCGTCGAGAGGTAGACGACGGCGTCGGCGCGGGTGGCGCGCATGATCGCGCGGCCCGTCCGCAGGTCGATCATGCGCAGCGCCGTGACGATGAGGACCCCGGCCAGCGCCGACATCGGGATGAGCGACACGACGGGCGCGAAGAGCAGGACGATGAGGACGAGGACGACGGCGTGGCTCGCGCTCGCCACCCGGGTGCGGGCGCCGGCGCGCAGGTTGACCGACGTGCGGGCGATGGCGCCGGTCGCCGGCATACCGCCGAACAGCCCGCTCGCGACGTTCGCCAGACCCTGCCCGACGAGCTCGCGGTCCGCGTCCGTCTGCGGGACGTTCTCCACCATGCCGTCCGCGACACGGGCCGACAGGAGGCTCTCCAGCGCCGCGAGCAGGGCGATCGCCATCGCCGAGGGCAGCATCGCGGACAGCGCCGCGGAGTCCCAGGCCGGGACCTGGAAGGAGGGCAGGGCGTCGGGCAGGGCACCGATCCGGTCGACGTCGAGGGAGGCGACCTCGACGACGACGGTCGCCACCGCGACGGCGATGAGCGAGGAGGGCAGCGAGCGGCGCACCCGGGTGAGCACCGTCATGAGCACGGCGACGGCGACGGTGATGGCGAGCGGGACGACGGCGCGGTCCCAGTCGGTGCTCCGCAGCGTCTGGACCGCGGCCGCGGTGGCGTTCTCCACCTGCGGGCGCTCGGTGTCCAGCGCGAGGGGCACCTGCTGCACGAAGATGATGACCCCGATGCCGAGCGTGAACCCCTCGACGACCGGCCACGGGATGACGGAGACGAGCCGGCCCATGCCCACCAGGCCCATCACGACGACGAGCACCCCGGCGAGGATGGACAGCGCGAAGACCGACTCCGGGCCGTAGCGCGCCACGACGGGTACGAGCACCACCGTCATCGCACCGGTCGGCCCCGAGACCTGGAGGTGGGACCCGCCGAAGACGGCGGCGACGAAGCCGGCGACGATCGCGGTGATGAGCCCGGCGGCCGGGCCGACGCCGGAGGCGACCCCGAAGCCGAGGGCGAGCGGGAGGGCGACGACCCCGACGGTGACCCCCGCCATGAGGTCGCCGCGCCACGTCCGGCCGAGCCCCGCGTAGTCCGAGCGGCGGGGCACGAGGAGCGCGGCGGCACGGCGGGCGAGAAGGCCCGGCGACGGACGCGGGGCCAGGGGAGTGGGGCCGCTCATCGCGCCTCCCCGGTGAGCGCGTCGGCCGTCCGGTCCAGCGAGCCGACGAGGAAGGCGCGCGCCGCGTCGAGCATCGTCGCGAGCGAGGGGTCGACGAGGGTGTAGGTCACCGTGTTGCCGCGCCGGGACTTGTCCACGACGCCCGCCCGGCGCAGCACGGCGAGGTGCTGGGACAGGTGCGAGGCCTCGACGCCGATCGCCTCGAGGAGGGCGCTGACCGGCTGGTCGCCCTCCCGGAGCAGCTCGAGCGTGCGGATGCGGACCGGGTGGCCGAGGGCCTTGAACAGCTCCGCCTTCATGACGTAGAGGGGCGTGTCGATGGCGCGTTCGTGCAACAGGATCTCCATGAGGGAATTGATGACTTGCGAAGTCTATCAAGTCGCTGCCGCGCATGGGGTCCACCCTCGCTTGACCTTCGTCTCGTACAGGTGTGCGATGAGGGGGTGAGGTGGGAAGGCCAGGAGATCACCGGGGACGACGACGCCGCCCTGCCGGGGCTGCGCCGGATGGCCGGGCTGCTCCGCACGGTGCGCACCCCGGAGTTCGCGGGGATAGTCTTCCACGAGGTCGCCGCGCGCTCGGTGCTCAACCGGGTGCCGGAGGTCTCGCGGATGCCCTTCCGGTGGACCGTCAACCCCTTCCGGGGGTGCAGCCACGCCTGTGTCTACTGCTACGCCCGGGCCACCCACCGCTACCTCGACCTCGACGCGGGCAAGGACTTCGACTCCCAGATCATCGTCAAGGTCAATGCGCCCGAGGTGCTGCGCCGGGAGCTGGCGCGGCCGTCGTGGGGCCGGGAGCAGGTGGCGCTGGGCACGAACACCGACCCGTACCAGCGCGCGGAGGGCCGCTACCGGCTGATGCCGGGCATCATCGCCGCCCTCACCGAGTCGGGGACACCGTTGTCCATCCTCACCAAGGGCACCCTGCTGCGGCGCGACCTGCCGCTCCTCCAGGACGCCGCGGCGCACGTCCCGGTCTCCCTCGGCGTCTCGCTGGCCGTCCTCGACGAGGGGCTCCAGCAGCGGGTCGAGCCGGGCACCCCGACCCCGCGGGCGCGGCTCGACCTCATCCGGGCGATCCGCGAAGCCGGCCTGGACTGCCACGTCATGGTCGCCCCCGTCCTGCCCTGGGTCACCGACTCGCGCGAGCACCTCGACGCGCTCCTCGGCGCGGTGGCCGACGCCGGCGCCGGCTCGGCCACCGTCATCGCCGCCCACCTGCGGCCGTGGGTGCGGGACTGGTACCTCGAGTGGCTGGGCGGGCACCGGCCGGAGCTCGTCGGGAGGTACCGCCGGCTCTACGGGCGCGGCTCCTACGCACCGACGGCGTACCGCACGTGGCTCGCGGAACGGGTGCGGCCGCTGCTGCGCGCCCACGGTCTGGACCGCCCCGCCACGCTCCGGGCCGTGGCCGCGGCACCGGCGGTGGCGGCACCCGAGGGGCCCGCGCAGCCGGCGCTGTTCTGAGCGCGCGTCACCACGAGGTGAACGGCAGCGCGCCCCGCTGGTTCGTCGGGTCGAGGTGCTGCGCCGCCACCCCCTCGACGGGGGCCAGGGTCGCCACCACCGTCGCGCCGTCCCGGCTGACCTCCTCGAGCCGGACGAGCTCGGTGAGGGGGCGCCGGCCGTCGAGCGTGCCCTCCTGCCACACCCGCCCGACATGCTCCTCCTGCTCCTCGGCCGTGGCACCGTTGCCGAAGACGTAGGCGGCGAGGAGCCGGACGCCGTCGTCGGTCGCCACGGTCCCCAGCGCCACGGCGAGCGGCGGCGCGGTGACCAGGGGGAGGTCGTCGAGCTCGCTCAGCCGCTCGGGGTCGAGGACCGGCCCGAGGACGGCGTCTGCGGTCATCGGTGGGCTGAGGACGCTGGCCGTCACGGCGCCCTCGAGCGCGGTGACGGCCGCCATGACGGCGCCGTGCCCGGCGAGCGTGGCGCCGTCCCCGTCGACGAACCCGCGGGCGGCCGCGGTGCTCGTCGTCACCAGGGTGGCGTCGTCCCGGGGCACGAGCCGCAGGGGCGCGCCGACCTGGCGCAGCGGGGTCGTGGCGGTGAGGTCGGTCTCGTGGTCGCCGGCCGGCCCTGCGGTGGTGAGGATGCCGGCCTCGAACGGCCCGACGGTCTCGGCGAGGTCCTCCTCACCCACGCCGACCACGAGCAGCGTCTCCTCCGGCGGCGCGCTGACGTGCGCGAACCCGCGGGTATCCGGGAGCGTCCAGCCGAGCTCCGGGTCGACGCCCGCCTGCAGCTCGCGGAGGAAGCCGCCCGGAAGGGGGACGAACACCCCGGTCTGCTGGGTCGCGGTCGTCAGGTCCATCGCCCACTGCCGCCCGTCGGTGGGCGGGTACTCCAGCCCCGCAGTCGCCGAGGCTGCCGCGAGGTCCGCGGCGTGGACGACGAGACGCTCGGAGCGCGGCGTGGGGAGCCCACCGACGAGCTCGGTGAGGCTCATGGCGGGGGCATCACCCGCCCCACCTGCCGGGTCGCCGGACGCGTCCTCGTCCCCCGCCTCCGGGCGCTCGCCCGGCCCGCTGTCGTCGTCGGTGGCGCCGCCGCTGCAGGCCGCCAGGGCCAGGCCAGCGACGGCGAGGGTCGTCATCGTCCGGGTGATCGCTCTCACGGTGGCCGAGCGTACCGGGGGCTCAGCCCTCGGCGGTCGTGGGTGGGCCGCCGCGTGCCTCGGCGAGCGACATCCGGTGCACCCTGCTGCGGTCCCACGGCCGGGTCCAGCCGAGTCCCTCGAGGACGTGGTCGAGGAGGTTCCCGGTGAAGCCCCACACCCAGCCACCCGGGACGAGGAAGCCGGCGCTGCTGTGCGTGTGGAGCCGGACCCGCGCCCTGGAGCCCGGGTCGAGGAGGTGGGCCACCGGGACGCGGATCGTGTGGAGCACCTCGCCCTCGTCCACCTCCGCCAGGCCGGTGCTGTCCTCCGCCCAGCCGACCACCGGCGTCACGGCGTAGCGGCTGATCGGGACCGCGAAGCGGGGGAGCGTCCCGACGACCTCGACCCGCTCCGGCGGGAGCCCGATCTCCTCGTGGGTCTCCCGCAGCGCGGTGTGGACGATGTCGCGGTCCTCCGGGTCACGGCGGCCACCGGGCAGCGCGATCTGGCCGGGGTGGTGGCGCAGCAGGGGCGATCGCTGGACGAGGAAGAGGTCCGCCCCGGGGAACCCGGCCTCGGGGGTGGCCGTCGGGGTGAGGAGCAGGAGGACCGCCGCCTCACGGTAGTCGGCCTGCGTCGCCGGGTCGTGGCGGTGGACGTCGGGGACCTCACCGAGCTCGCCGCGTGCCGCCCGGGCGACGAGGAGGTCGAGGTCGCCGCGTACCGCCGTCGTGTCCACCGGGACACCATAGGCCGTGGTCACCTGTCGGCCTGTGCGGCGAGCCAGGCCTCGTCGACGGCGACGACGCGGTCGTCGTCCCCGGCCGGTTCGCCGCGGAAGGTGTTGGAGGTGAGGAGCCACAGCCGACCGTCGGGCGCGACGGCGACGTCCCGCACCCGCCCGTACTCCCCGTGGAGCAGGCGCTGGGGCTCACCACCGTCGAGCGGCACCCGCCACAGCGACTCACCGCGCAGGGCCGCCAGGTAGACCGCATCGTCCGTCACGGCGACGCCGCTCGGTGAGGCGTCGGCGGGGCGCCACTGGTGGAGCGGGTCGACGAAGTCGTCGCTGCCGGCGACGCCCTCGACGACCGGCCAGCCGTAGTTGCCACCCGGCTCGACGAGGTTGAGCTCGTCCCACGTGTCCTGGCCGAACTCCGAGGCGAACATCCGGCCCGCGGCGTCCCAGCCCAGCCCCTGGACGTTGCGGTGGCCGAGCGACCACACCGGGGAGCCCGCGCGCGGGTTGTCCGCCGGGACGTCGCCGTCCTCGTCGACCCGCAGGATCTTCCCGGCGAGCGAGCCCGGGTCCTGGGAGCGCGAGGGCACCGCCGCATCGCCCGTCGCGACGTAGAGGTGGCCGTCCGGGCCGAAGGCGATCCGGCCGCCGGAGTGG
>DAHVRG010000239.1 GCA_027322565.1 Georgenia sp. | reverse complement strand
TGCCTACGACATCGTGTGCAACGGCAACGAGATCGGCGGCGGCTCCATCCGTATCCACCGCCGCGACGTCCAGGAGCGCGTCTTCTCCGTCCTCGGGCTGAGCGAGGAGGAGGCACAGGAGAAGTTCGGCTTCCTCCTCGACGCCTTCGCCTACGGCGCGCCGCCGCACGGCGGGATTGCGTTCGGGTGGGACCGCATCACCGCGCTGCTCACCGGGGCCGACTCCATCCGCGAGGTCATCGCCTTCCCGAAGTCCGGTGGTGGGTACGACCCCCTGACCGGTGCGCCGGCCCCGATCACGCCGGAGCAGCGCCGCGAGGCCGGCGTGGACGCCAAGCCCAAGGAGGAGGACACGGACGCGGCGGCTGCACCGACCGCGCCCTGACGTGACCTGCCCGGCCTTCCTGCGCGCCCACGCCCACCGCTGGCGCGAGGAGCGGGTGTGGCACGTCGGCGGGGCCACGCTGCTCCTCGTCACGGCCACCCGGAGGGGGCGGGAGCGGACCCAGCTCGTCGGGGCGGGCAGCCGCGACGACCTCGCCGAGGCGGTTGCCCGTGCGGCGCAGGATGGGGCCGCTCCGGTGGGGTTCGGGCTGCTCACCCGCGGCACCTGGCAGCGGGTCGGTGCCCGTGCCCGCGCGCACTTCGCCTTCACGCCCGGCCCCGGCTGGGACTGGATGTGGAGCGACACCGTCCCGCCCGTGCAGCGGGGGGAGGACCGGGTCGCACCGGTCACCGGTGATCACGCCGCGGCCGAGGTGCGCGACTGCCTCACCCGGGCCTACCCGGAGGCGATGGCGGACCCGGACGACCCCGCGCTCACCTGGTGGGGCTACCGCGACGACGCCGGCGTGCTCCGCGGCGTGGTCGCCGTCGACACCGCACCGGGCCGCCCGGTCCACCTCTCCGGTCTCGGGACGGATGCCGCGTGGCGCCGGCTCGGGGTGGCGACGGCGCTGGCAGCAGCGGTCACCCGCTGGGCGCTGGCCGACCACCCGATCGTCCACTTCGGCATCTGGGCCGACAACGACGCCGCCCGGCGGCTGTACACCCGCCTGGGCTTCGCCGTCGGGCACGAGGTGGAGAACGTCCGACGCAAGGATACAGCAAGTCCGCAGACTTGATCCTGGCGCATCAAGTCGTGAACCTTTACCCCCGTTATGCGCGACACCACGGGCTGGTCAGTGGGCGATGCCCATCCGCTCGTGCAGCCGGCGCAGCGGGGCCGGCGCCCACCAGTTCCACCGTCCGAGCACGGTCATCGTCGCCGGCACGAGGAGCATCCGAACGAGCGTCGCGTCGATGACGACGGTGACGGCGAGGGCGAAGCCGACCTGCTTGATCACCATGAGCTCCCCGCTGACGAAGCCGAGGAAGACGAGCGCGATGATGAGGGCGGCCGAGGTGATGATCCGGCCCGACCGCTGCAGCCCGTGCTCGACGGCGGCGTCGTTGTCGTGGCCCTCGTCCCAGTACTCCTTGATGCGCGCGAGCAGGAAGACCTCGTAGTCCATCGCCAGGCCGAACCCGAACGCGATGACGACGGCGACGACGTAGCTCTCCAGCCCGCCGATCGGGGTGAACCCGAGCAGCCCGGCGAGGTGGCCGTCCTGGAACGCCCACGTCGTCACGCCCAGCGCGGCGGCGAGCCCGAGGGCGTTGACGAGGATCGCCTTGACCGGGATGAGCAGGGACCCGGTCATGAGGAAGAGCAGGACGACGATGGTGAGGACGACCAGCCCCGCGGCCAGCGACACCCCCTGCGCGATGGCTGCCTGGAAGTCGATCTGGTTCGCCGCCTGGCCCACGACCCAGGTCTCGAACCCGGGATCGAGGTCCCGGATCGCGCGGACGACGTCGGTCGCCACCCGGCCGCCGGAGTCGGCGGAGGCGATGTCCACCCCGATGACGGCGTACTCGCCGTCGGGCGAGGTGGTCACCTCGCCGACCGACGTCACGTCCGGCAGCGCCGCCAGCTCCGCGGCCCACGCCTCGGCCGTGGCGACGTCGGTGGCGGCGACGATGCCGACCGGTGGCGTCGTCGCCGCGGGATAGCTCTCGCCGAGGACGGTGATGAACTCGCGCTGGTCGGAGCTCGCGGGGATGAGGTCCGTCGTCGAGTTGCGTAGCTGGAGGTCGAGCACGGGGGCGGCGAGCACGCCGAGCACAGCCACGGTGCCGGCGATGACGAGCCACGGACGCCGGTGCACGCCACGGGCGAGCCGGGAGAAGGCGCCGTCCTCGGGCGCGACGTCTCCGAACCGCTCGGACAGCCGGTGGAGGCCCGGCACGCGGGACAGGAGCGAGGGCCGCTGGAGCCGGCGACCGAACAGGACCAGCAGCGCCGGGACGAGGGTGAGGGCAGTCGCGAGGGCGATGACGACGACGGAGACGCCGGCCGCCCCGAGCGACCGCAGGATGTCGGGGGAGAAGACCATGAGCGCGCTGATCGCGATCGCGATCGTCACGGCGGAGAACGTCACCGTCCGGCCGGCGGTGAGCATGGTGCGCCGGACAGCCTCCTCGACGACCGCCCGGCTGTGGGATCGGCGGCGTCGCCGGCGCAGTGGCAGCCCCCGGCTGGCAGTGGACGCGACGACCTCCGCGACCTCCTCCCGGTAGCGGGAGACGACGAGCAGCCCGTAGTCGATGGACAGGCCCAGCCCGAGCACGGTGACGACGTTGACGACGACGGCGTCCAGCTCGATGACCTGGGCGAACCCCAGGAGCGCACCGAGCCCGCCGGCGATCGAGGCGAGGGCACCGACGAGCGGCATGCCCGCGGCGAGGAACCCACCGAAGACGACGACCATGACGAGCAGCGAGAGCGGCAGCGCGATCGCTTCCCCGCGGGTGAGGTCGGCCTCGACCTGGTCGGTGACGGCTGCGACGACGAGGGCGACGCTGGAGACGATCCCCTCCGCCTCCGGGGCGACGTCCGACAGCTCGGCGGGCACGGCGGCGAGCCGCTCCTCGACCGCCGTGCGGGCGGCACCGCCGTCGTCGACGTCCGCATCGAGCTCGGCGATGATGAGGAACCCGTCCCGCTCGGCGGAGACCAGGGACTGGACGACCGGGTCGGCGGGACCCTCCGGGGCGAGGAACGGGTCGATGACCCCGGTGACCCCGTCGAGGCCGTCGATCTCGCGCCGGATCGGGATGAGGGCCGCGGCGAGACCGGCCGTGACCTCGTCGTCGGTGAGGTCGGTGCCGCGCACGAGGAGCGTGACCTCCTCACCGGTCTCGGCGGTCGCGGCGAGCAGCTCGCGGCCCTCCTGGCTCTCGGCACCCGGCACGCGCGGCTCCCCGGAGTGCAGGCGGGTGAAGAGGCCGTCACCGACCACCCCGAGGGCGAGCGCGAGACAGGACACGACGAGGACCGCCCACACGGCGATCGTCGTCCGGGGGCGACGGATGACGCCACGGGCGAGTGCTGCGAACACGGCCGACAGTCTCTCACCGGGGAGGCGTGCGCAGTGTCACCGGCCGTCCGCATCGTCGCGTCGGCCTCGGTGTCGTAGCGTCGAGCCGTGGGGCAGACACCAGACCAGGAGACCGGTGTGCCGCTCGGCGTGCCGCGCTCCGTCGGCCACGTCCGCCGGGAGTCCATCCTGCGGGAGCGGGCCCGGAGGGTGGTGGCGGGCAGCGGCCCACCGACGCTCGCCTTCGCCCCGCCTCGGCGGCAGTCGGAGCTCACGGCTGAGACGGAACGCTCCGTCCTCGACCTCGTCCTGCGTGTCGGCGAGGGGATGATCGCCACCGGAGCACCCGTGGCGGACGTCACCGCGGCCCTCCTGCGCCTCGCCGCCGCCTACGGCGTGACGAACTGCGAGGTCGACATCACGTTCATCTCGATCGCCGCCTCCATCGACCGGGACGACGACCCGATCACCAAGATGCGCGTCATCAACGTCCGCACCTCCGACTACAGCCGGCTCGCCGACCTCTTCGCCATGGTCGCCGACGCCGCGGCCGGGCGGCTCCCGCTCGAGCAGGCGCACGACCGCCTCGACCGGGTGCTCCGTGCGCCGCACCCCTACCAGCGCTGGGTGGTGACGCTCGCGCTCGGCCTCATGGCCGCGGGCGTCGCCGGCCTGCTCGGCGGCGGGTGGCAGGTCGCGCTCGTCGCCGCAGTCACCACCGCCCTCATCGACCGGACGTTGCGCGTGCTGCGGCGCTGGGGCCTGCCCTACCTGTTCCAGCAGGCTGCGGGCGCCGCTATCGCGACCTTGGTGGCGATCATCCTGCTGTGGGGGCAGGACCTGTTCGGCTGGGACCGCGCGCTGCTGCCGCCGTCTCTCGTCGTCGCCTCGGGGATCGTCGTCCTCCTCGCCGGGATGCAGCTCGTCGGCGCGGCCGAGGACGCGATCGCCGGCTACCCGCTGACGGCGGCGGCCAAGTCCTTCGAGGTGGCGCTCTACACCACGGGGCTGGTCATCGGTATCGGCTTCGTCCTCGACGTCGGCCAGCGCCTCGGGATCCCGCTGTACATCGGGGACGTCTTCGGCAGCGCGCCCACCGGGCTCGTCCAGGTGCTGTGCGGCGCCGTCATCGCCGGCTCGTGGGCAGTTGCGTCCTACACCCAGGCGCGCAACGTCGTCGTCATCACGGTCGTCGGTGCCCTCGCGGCGGGCTCGTACTACGTCATCGACCGCCTCTGGCTCGGGCCGGCCGGTGCGGCGTTCTTCGGTGCGCTCATCGTCGGCCTCATCGCGGGGGTCATCGGCGACCGGGGCCGTCTCCCGAGCTTCGTCGTCTCGGTGTGCGGGGTGACGCCGATGCTGCCGGGTCTGTCCATCTACGCCGCGATGTTCGCCTTCATCGAGTCGGGCGACATCTTCGGCGGTGCCAACATGGCGATCCGGGCCCTGTCCGTCGGACTCGCGCTGGCGGCGGGCGTGACGCTGGGCGAGTTCAGCGCGTCGCCGCTGCGCTCGGAGATGGACAGGTGGGAACGGCGGGTGCGCAGGCGTGCCC
>DAHVRG010000219.1 GCA_027322565.1 Georgenia sp. | reverse complement strand
CGGCACGGTGAGCCGGATGCGGAGGCGCCCGGCGGGTCGGGTGATCACGGCGGCGAGCAGCTCCTCGTAGGCGAGCGTGCCGGCCGGTCCGTACTGTGCGAAGGCGAGGGCGACGAGGATGCCGCCACCGAGGCGGACCGGGCGGTGCCCCACCGGGACCGCCTCCACCAGCTCCGGCACGAGGCGCTCAGGGACCCGGAACACGGACACCAGTAGCCGCCCCCGCAGGACCCACGGCGCCGGTGGGAACGGCTCGGCGGTGTCGTCGGACATGGCGCCACCTTGGCAGACGGAGGCCGCTCGCGTTGCGGACTCGCCCGTCCGGGCGCACCGTCGACGTACGAGCCGCAACCAGCGGCGAGGAGAGGAGTGACCATGGGAATCGCGGACAAGGCCAAGGACGCACTCGGCGGCGAGAAGGGCGAGCAGGCCAGCGACACCGGCCTCGACAAGGCCTCCGCCATGGCGGACGACAAGACCGGTGGCAAGCACGGCGACAAGCTCGACCAGGCGCGCGACGCCGCCGACAAGAAGATCGGCAACGAGTAGGACCCTCCGACGGCGGGGCCGGCACCGGGATCTCCCGGGCTGCCGCCCCGCCGTCGCTGCGCCCCCGAGAGCGCATCGGGGGACGACGGCGCGGGGCTGCTCAGCCCTCGGGCCAGACGGGCGCCCGCTTCTCGATGAACGCCGCGATGCCCTCGCGCCGGTCGGCGGAGAAGGCGGAGGCGCGCCAGGCGGCGTCCTCGATGTCGAGCCCGGCCGCGAGGCCGACCTCCCCGCCCGCGCGCAGGGCGTGCTTGGCGTTGCGCAGCCCGACGGGTGAGTTCGCCGCGATCTGCGCGGCGAGCGCCGCCGCCGCACTGCGGTCCGCACCGGCCGGCACCCGCCGGTCGACCAGGCCGAGTGCGTGCGCCTCGTCGATGCGCACCTGCCTGCCGGTGTAGATGAGGTCCGCGGCGGCCGCCGGCCCGATCCGCCAGGGCAGGAGCTGGGTGCCGCCGCCGGCGGGGACGAGCCCGACACGCACCTCGGGCAGGCCGAGGACGGCGGTCTCGTCGGCGACGACGACGTCGCAGGACAGCGCGATCTCCAGCCCGCCGCCCAGCGCCCAGCCGTGGACGGCGGCGATGGTCGGCACCGGCAGCTCGCGCACGGCGGCGAAGGCGTGGCGGAAGACGAGACGCTGGTCCAGGAGCTGGGCGTCGGTGAAGGTGCTGCGCTCCTTGAGGTCGGCGCCGACGCAGAACGCCCTCGTACTGCTCGAGCCGACGACGACGGCGCGCACCGTGGGGTCGGCGGCGACGCTCGCGCAGGCGGCGGCGAGCTCCTCGGCCAGGGCGGTGCTGATCGCGTTGTGGGCCTCGGGCCGCTCCAGCCGGATCTCGGCCCAGTGCTCTTCGTGCTGCTCGACGGTGACCGACGCCATCGGGCTACTCCTCCGCAGGGTCGTGGGTGAGCGCCTGGACGACGCGGGACGGACTGGGGCGGCCGAGGTGCTCAGCCATCCACCGGCTGGTGCGGACGAGGGCGGGCAGGTCGACGCCGGTCTCGATCCCCAGGCCGTGGAGCAGCCAGACGAGGTCCTCGGTGGCGAGGTTGCCGGTGGCGCTGCGGGCGAAGGGGCAGCCGCCCAGGCCGCCGGCGGCGGCGTCGACGGTGGTGACCCCGCAGCGCAGTGCCGTCAGCGTGTTGGCCAGCGCCTGGCCGTAGGTGTCGTGGAAATGGACGGCGAGGCGGTCGGTGGTGATCCCGGCGTCGTCGAGCGCGCCGACGAGGGCGGTGACGTGCCCGGGGGTCGCGACCCCGATGGTGTCGCCGAGGGAGAGCTCGGTCGTGCCGAGCGCGAGGAGCCGACCGGCGACGTCGACGACCTGCGTGACGGGGACGCTGCCCTCCCACGGGTCGCCGAAGCACATGGACAGGTAGGCCCGCACGCCGAGCCCCTCGCCGCGGGCGCGGGCGACGACGGGCGCGAACATCTCCAGCGACTCGGCCACGGTGCGGTTGAGGTTCCGCCGGGCGAAGGTCTCCGTGGCGCTGCCGAACACCGCGATCTCGCGGACCCCTGCCTCCAGCGCACGGTCCAGGCCGCGCTCGTTGGGCACGAGCACGGGGAGCCGCACCCCGGGCAGCGGACCGAGGAGGGCGAGCACCTCCGCGGCGTCGGCGAGCTGGGGCACCCAGCGGGGGTGGACGAAGCTCGTCGTCTCGACGGCGCGCAGCCCGGCGGCGGCGAGCCGGCGGACGAACTCGGCCTTGACGTCGGCCGGCACGACGGCGGACTCGTTCTGCAGCCCGTCGCGCGGACCGACCTCGTAGATCTCGACGCGCGGCGGCAGCCCGGCCTCCGGCTGCGGCTCGTAGTCGGGCGGGACCGTCATGCGGGCGCCTCCTCGGTGATGACGAAGAGCGTCTGGCCGAGCCGGACGTGCTCCCCGGCCGACGCTGCGACGGTGGCGACGACGCCGTCGTGCGGGGCCCGGATCGCGATCTCCATCTTCATCGCCTCGAGGACACCGAGGACCTCGCCCGCTTGGACGGCCTGGCCGGGACGCACGCTGAGCGCGTGGACGAGCCCGGGCATCGGGGCGGTGACCTCCCCGCCCTGCGTGACGCCGGCCCCGGGCCCCAGCCGCTGCCGGAGCCGCACGGTGTGGACCTCGCCGTGGTGGACGACGGTCGCCGCGGTGTCGCCCACGTGGACGACGAGGTCGTGGGTGGCGCCGTCGACCTCGACGCGGAGCCGGTCGGCGTCGCGGGTGAGCGGCCGGACCCGCCGGACGCGCTCTCCGAGGCGGACGGTGCCGCCGGCCGCGTCGACGCGGCACACCTCGCCCGCGCCGTCGTGGTCGAGGACGAGCAGGACCGGGGCGGGCGGGCCGCCCAGCCGCCACCCGTCCCCGGCACCGAACGGGTGGTGCGCCTCCCCGGTGTCGCGGCGGGCGTCAGCGAGGAGCCACGCCCCGACGTGGTCGGCGACGTCCGAGCCCGCCGGCGGGAAGGCGTCGGGCCGCGCGTCGAGCCACGCCGTGTGGATCTCCGCTCGGCGGAAATCCGCGGAGTCGACGAGCCGGCGGAGGAACCCGACGTTGGTCGTGACACCGATGACCGCGGTCTCGTCGAGCGCGGCGACGAGGGCCCGGCGTGCCGACTCCCGGTCCGCGCCGTGGACGACCACCTTGCCGAGCATCGGGTCGTACCACGTCGTGACCTCCTGGCCCGGTTCGAGCGCGGCATCCACCCGCGCGCGGTCCGGCCATCGCACCGCGGCCGCGACCCCGGCCTGGGGGAGGAAGCCCCGGGCCGGGTCCTCGGCGTACACGCGGGCCTCGATCGCGTGACCGCGGAGGCGGACGTCCTCCTGGGCGAGCGGCAGCCGCTCCCCGCGCGCGACGCGCAGCTGCAGGTCTACGAGGTCCAGCCCGGTGACGGCCTCGGTCACCGGGTGCTCCACCTGGAGCCGGGTGTTCATCTCGAGGAAGTACGCCTCCTCGCCCGCGACGAGGAACTCCACCGTGCCGGCGCCGACGTAGCCGACCCGCTCGGCGAGCCGGACCGCGGCGTCGGTCAGCGTCCGCCGTATCCCGGGCCCGATCGTCGGGGCGGGTGCCTCCTCGACGACCTTCTGGTGGCGCCGCTGGACCGAGCAGTCCCGCTCCCCGAGGTGCAGCACGGTGCCATGGCTGTCGGCGAGCACCTGCACCTCGACGTGGCGGCCCGCCTCGACGTAGCGCTCGACGAGGAGGGTGGCGTCGTCGAACGCCGCACGTGCCTCCCGCCGTGCCGCGGCGAGGGCGGCGGGCAGCTCGGTGGCGGCGCGGACGATGCGCATCCCCTTCCCGCCACCACCGGCGGCGGCCTTGACCAGGGCCGGGAGGCCGACCTCGGCGAGCGCCCGGCGGGCCAGCTCGGCGTCGTCGTCACCCTCGGCCGCCGGGAGGACGGGGACCCCGGCCGCGACCGCGACCCGCCGCGCCTCGTCCTTGCGCCCCATGAGGTCGACGACGGCGGCCGGCGGGCCGACCCAGGTCAGCCCGGCGTCGACCACCGCCCGCGCGAGGTCGGCACTCTCGGCGAGGAAGCCGTACCCGGGGTGGACGGCGTCGGCCCCGGCGACGCGGGCAGCGTCGAGGACGGCCGCGACGGACAGGTAGGAGTCGGCCGCTGGGGCGGGCCCGAGCCGGACGGCGACGTCGGCGGCGCGCACGTGGGGCGCGGCCCGGTCGGCGTCGGAGTAGACGGCGACGGTGCGCAGGCCGGCCGCCCATGCGGCCCGGATGACGCGGAGCGCGATCTCGCCACGGTTGGCGACGAGCAGGATGGTCGGGGACATCGCGGCTCACATCCGGAAGGTCGCGTACCCGGGCTCGGGCAGCGGCGCGTGGGCGGCGGCCGCCAGCCCCATCCCGAGGACCCGCCGGGTGTCGAGCGGGTCGATGACGCCGTCGTCCCACAGCCGGGCGGTGGAGTAGTAGGGCGAGCCCTGCCGCTCGTACTGCTCGCGGATCGGGGCCCGGAACTCCCGTTCGGCCTCCGCCGACCAGTCCTGCCCGGCCCGCTCGAGACCGTCCCGGCGCACCGTCGCCAGCACGGCCGCGGCCTGCTCCCCGCCCATCACCGAGATCCGCGCGTTGGGCCACATCCACAGGAACCGGGGGTCGTAGGCGCGGCCGCACATGCCGTAGTTGCCGGCCCCGAAGGAGCCGCCGATGACGACGGTGAACCGGGGGACCGCGGAGCACGCCACCGCGGTGACGAGCTTGGCGCCGTCCTTGGCGATGCCCCGGCTCTCGTAGTCGCGGCCGACCATGAACCCGGCGATGTTCTGGAGGAAGACGAGCGGCACCCCGCGCTGGTTGCACAGCTGGACGAAGTGGGCGCCCTTGAGCGCCGACTCCCTGAACAGGATGCCGTTGTTCGCGACGATCCCCACCGGGTAGCCCCAGATCCGGGCGAACCCGCAGACGAGCGTCTCACCGTAGAGCGCCTTGAACTCCGCCAGCCGCGAGCCGTCGACGATCCGCCGGACGACCTCGCGGACGTCGTACCCGGTGCGCAGGTCGGCGGGGACGACGTCGTACAGCCCGGCCGGGTCCTCGAGCGGCTCCTCCGGATCGGCCTGCCGCAGCGTCGGGTCCGCCGGCCGCTCCACGGTGGCGACGACCGAGCGGAGGATGGCCAGCGCGTGGTCGTCGTCGTCCGCGAGGTGGTCGGCGACCCCGGAGGTACGGGCGTGGACGTCCCCGCCGCCGAGCTCCTCCGCGGTGACCTCCTCGCCGGTCGCGGCCTTCACCAGCGGCGGGCCGCCGAGGAAGATCGTGCCCTGGCCGCGGACGATGACGGTCTCGTCGGACATCGCCGGCACGTACGCCCCGCCGGCGGTGCACGAGCCCATGACGGCGGCGAGCTGCGGGATGCCGGCGGCGGAGAGCCGGGCCTGGTTGTAGAAGATCCGCCCGAAGTGCTCGCGGTCGGGGAAGACCTCGTCCTGCATCGGCAGGTAGACACCGCCGGAGTCGACGAGGTAGAGGCAGGGCAGCCGGTTCTCCGCGGCCACCTGCTGGGCCCGCAGGTGCTTCTTCACCGTCACCGGGTAGTAGGTGCCGCCCTTGACGGTGGCGTCATTGGCCACGATCACGCATTCGCGACCTGCGACTCGACCGATGCCGGTGATGATTCCCGCGCCCGGGCTGGCGTCGC
>DAHVRG010000218.1 GCA_027322565.1 Georgenia sp. | reverse complement strand
GTTTGCGTGCCGTCCGGAGGCGAGTTTGGTGACGCTTACAGCTCGCAAATGATTGGTGCGGCTGTGCTGGGAAAGAATACTGTCGCGATTAAGCGACCCCAGATTGGTTGAGATCAGGGTTGGGGCGGTATCCTGAATCGGCTCTTGTTCGCAGGGGCCTCTAGCTTTTCGGGGTGTGGCGCAGCTTGGTAGCGCGCCTCGTTCGGGACGAGGAGGTCGTGGGTTCAAATCCCGCCACCCCGACCACGCGAAAGGCCCGGAACCACTGGTTCCGGGCCTTTCGACGTCTCAGGGGCTGGCGACCTCAGCCGCCCTCGCCGGGCCAGCCGTTGGGACGGCAGCCGTCCAGGCCGAGCGTCTGCTGCACCATGACGGGCGCGACGGCGCCCGGGCCGGGGCAGCGGACGTGCGGGTTGCCCAGCACGTGCCCGACCTCGTGGTTGACGAGGTAGTGCCGGTACTCCGCCACTGTGCCGCCGGCCGCGAGGAACGGTTCGGCGCCGTGCGCCCAACGCTCGGCGTTGAGGACGGCGTAGCCCACTCGGCCGCACGACACGCGGCCGCCGGTGTCGACCGGTGCGCACAGCGCGTCGGTCGTGGCCGGAGAGGCGAGCGTGAGGTCGATGTCGGCCGCGCCGTCGGTCCGCGCGAAGGCCACCGATCCGTCGTGCCCCCAGCCGCGCGGGTCGTTGAGCGTGCCGAGCACCTGGCGGGCGAACTCCACACCGTTGACCCCGAGGCCGCGCTCGACCTCGACCCGGACGCGAAGGACGCGGTCCGCCTCGCGAGGTGCGGGGTCCGCACCGGGCACGGTGCGCAGCTCCCCGCCGGCGTCGTAGGGCACCTCCAGGCTCCACAGACCGCCCTGCTCGCGGACGACCTCCCCCGCCGGCGTCTTCGGGGGGAGCACCCGCCAGCCCTCGCCGACGATGTCGGGGGGCTGCCACGCCTCGAGCAGCAGCGGCACCCGCGGGAGGTTCGCGCCGTCGCTCCGCGCGGGGTCGGACGGCTCGACGCCCGGCGTCGGCGCGTCCGCACCGGCGAGCGCGGCGAGGCACGCCAGCAGCAACGCCGCCCAGCGCGCGCGCCCCATGTCACCTCCTGACCGTGAGTTCCTCCCGCGTGACCGGGAGCGCGACGAGGCGCTCAGCCCTGCTGCTGCGCCTGCGCCTCGGCCACCTTGGACCGCACCTCGTCCATGTCGAGGTCCTTGACCTGGGTGATGAGCTGCTCGAGCTGAGGGCCGGGCAGCGCACCTGCCTGGGAGAACACGAGGATGCCCTCCCGGAACGCCATGAGGGTCGGGATGGCGGTGATCCCGGCCTGGGCGGCGAGCTCCTGCTCGGCCTCGGTGTCGACCTTCGCGAACACGACGTCGGTGTGCTTCTCCGAGGCCTTCTCGTAGACCGGTGCGAAGCTCTTGCACGGACCGCACCAGTCGGCCCAGAAGTCGATGAGCACGATGTCGTTCTCGGTGATCGTCTGCTCGAGCGTGCTCGCGGTGACGTCGGTGGTTGCCATGCCTTCTCCTGTCGTCGGGGTGTCCAGACAGGTCAACACCCCACACCCACAACTATTCCGTGGCGGTCCCGGGCGCACGACGTCGACCTACGCTTGTCCTCATGTCGAGGTTGTCACGCCGTCGGCGCCTGCGCACGCGCGGCGCGCGGGCCGGTGCCGGGTGGCCACCGCCCGCGTGGGAGCAGCGTTTCCGGGCCGGTGAGGTCGAGGTGCCCGACTGGGCACGCGACGCCCCGGACCGCGCCTGCGTGGTCGCCACGGTCGACGGCCGCCCGCAGGTCCACTCCTGGCTGGCGAGCACCCGCCGGCTCGTCCCGGCGACGGACCGCCCGGAGGGCACCACCGAGGCCCTCATCGACCCGGCGGGGAACTGGCTGTGGTGGTTCGACGACACGGGCGGTGACGAGTACGGCCGCTGGCGGCGTCAGCCCTTCGGGTCGCCGCCGGGCGCGCCGACGGAGACCCCGGTCCCGCTGCCCGCCGCCTACTCGGCCGGGCTGCACCTGGCGCGGGACGGCACCGGTGTGGTGGGCCGCAACGACCCCGACCAGGGCACGACGATCCACCAGGTCTTCCTCGGTCCGCTCGCGGCGTCCTCGGCGCCGGTGCTGCTCTACCGCAGCGAGCACGACGCCGAGGCGGCGGCGCTGAGCGACGACGGGAACCTCCTCGCCGTCGGGCACGCCGAGCGCGGCGACGCCCGCCACCCCGCCCTGCGGGTCGTGGCGGCGGACACCGGGGCGCGCGTCGTCGACCTCTGGGACGGGCCCGGCAGCGGGCTGTGGGCGCTCGACTTCGCCCCGCTGCCGGGGGACACCCGGCTACTCGTGCTCCACGAGCGCACCGGTACGCCACGGGCGGCGGTGTGGGACGTCGGGAGCGGCGGGTGGCGCGAGCTCGCGCTCGACGTCGACGGCGAGGTCGCCGACGCCACCTGGTACCCGTCGGGGGACGCCGTGCTGCTCGCCGTCGACCACGACGCCCGCACCCGGCTCTACCGCCACGACCTGCGGACCGGCCGCAGCGGCCTCGTCGGCCCCACGGAGGGGACCGTCGACGACGCGACGGCCCGTCCGGACGGCGACGTGTGGTACTCGTGGTCCTCCGCGGCCGAGCCGCGCAGCCTGCGCACGACGCGCAGCAGTGAGGTCCTCATCGCCCCGGTGGGGCCGCGGCCACGTCCGTCCGTCGGGGTCCGCGACGTCCACGTGCCCGGCCCCGGCGGCACGATCCACTCCCTCCTGCGGCTGCCGTCGGTGGGCAGGGCCCCCCATCCGGTCCTCGTCGACGTGCACGGCGGCCCCGCGGACCATCGCTCGGACGCGTTCTCCCCCGCTCTCGCGGCGTGGGTGGACCACGGGTTCGCCGTGCTCAGCGTCAACTTCCGCGGGTCCACCGGGTACGGGACCTCGTGGCGGGACGCGATCGAGGGCCAGGTCGGCTTCGCCGAGCTGGCGGACATCGCCGCGGTCCACGAGCACCTCGTCAAGGAGGGGACCGTGGACCCCGCCCGCTCGGTGCTCGCCGGTGCGTCGTGGGGCGGGTACCTCACCCTGCTCGGGCTGGGCACGCAGCCGGACCGCTGGTCCCTCGGCCTCGCGGACATCCCGGTCGCGGACTACCGGGCGGCGTACGAGGACGAGCTGGCCTCACTCCAGGCCTTCGACCGTGCGCTCTTCGGCGGGACCCCGGACGAGGTCCCCGAGGCGTACGAGACGGCGAGCCCGATCACCTACGTCGATGCCGTCCGGGCCCCGGTGCTCCTGCTCGCCGGCCTCAACGACCCCCGCTGCCCGCTGCGGCAGGTCGAGAACTACGCGCGGGCGCTCCGGGAGCGCGGGAAGGTCGCCGAGCTCTACCAGTACGGCGCGGGGCACGGGTCGCACGTGACCGACGAGCGGGTGCGCCAGATGCGTGTCCAGCTCGATTTCGTCGGCCGCCACCTGGGGCTGCCCGGCCGGTGAGGTGGCCGTCCGGTGCTCAGACGCGGGCGAGCAGCCGGCCCGCGAGGAGCTCGGCGATCTGGATCGTGTTGAGCGCGGCGCCCTTGCGCAGGTTGTCCCCGACGACGAACAGGGCGAGTCCCCGTCCGCCCTCGACCGTCCGGTCCTGCCGGATGCGTCCGACGAAGGTGTCGTCGGCCCCGGCCGCGGCGAGCGGTGTCGGGACGTCGGCGAGCGTGACACCGGGGGCGTCGGCGAGGAGCTCGCGTGCCCGCTCGGGGCTGATCGGGCGCTCGAACTCGGCGTTGACCGACAGCGCGTGCCCGGTGAACACCGGGACCCGCACGCAGGTGCCGGAGACGGCCAGCTCGGGCAGTCCGAGGATCTTGCGCGACTCGTTGCGCAGCTTCTGCTCCTCGTCGGTCTCCTCGCTGCCGTCGTCCACGATGCTCCCGGCGAGGACGACGACGTTGAAGGCGATCGGGGCGACGTAGGTCTGCGGCTCGGGCACGGTGACCGCCGCGCCGTCCTCCACGAGCGCCGTCGTGTCCTGCTCGACGGCGGAGCGCACCTGGCTGTCGAGCTCCCGGACCCCGGCGAGCCCGGAGCCGGACACGGCCTGGTAGGTCGACACGACGAGACGCTTGAGGCCGGCCTCCTCGTGGAGGACCTTGAGCGTGGGCATCGCGGCCATCGTCGTGCAGTTGGGGTTGGCGACGATGCCGCGCGGGATGTCGTCCAGCGCCTCCGGGTTCACCTCGGAGACGACGAGGGGCACGTCGGGGTCCTTGCGGAACGCCGAGGAGTTGTCGACGACGAGCGCACCGGCCGCCGCGAAGCGGGGGGCGTGCTCGCGGGAGGTCGCCCCGCCGGCGGAGAACACCGCGATGTCGATCCCCGAGAGGTCCGCCGTCGCGACGTCCTCGACGACGACGTCCTGGCCCCGCCAGGCCAGCGTCCGGCCCGCGGAGCGTGCCGAGGCGAGGTAGCGGATGGAGGCGACGGGGAAGTCGCGCTCCTCCAGCAGCCGCCGCATGACGCTGCCGACCTGACCGGTGGCACCGACCACCGCGAGGTTGACTCCGGCTCGCGCGTTGACCTGCTCGTTCATCGTCCCGTCCCTCCGTACACCACGGCCTCCGCCTCACTGCTGTCCAGGTCGAAGGCGCTGTGCACCGCCCTGACCGCATCGTCCAGCACCTCTGCGCGGGTGACCACCGAAATTCGGATCTCGGACGTCGAGATCATCTCGATGTTGATCCCGGCGTCGAACAGTGCGCGGAAGAGCTTGGCCGAGACGCCCGGGTGGGAGCGCATGCCGGCGCCGACGAGGGACAGCTTGCCGATCTGGTCGTCGTAGCGCAGGTCGGCGTAGCCGAGGTCCTCGGCCGCGGCTCGCAGCGCGGCGAGCGTCGCCGGCCCGTCGGACTCCGGGAGGGTGAAGGAGATGTCGGTGAGGCCGGTCGCCTCGGAGGAGACGTTCTGGACGATCATGTCGACGTTGGCGCCGGCCTCGGCGACGACCGTGAAGAGGCGGGCAGCCGCACCCGGGATGTCGGGCACGCCGATGACGGTGATCTTCCCCTGGCTGCGGTCGTGGGCGACCCCGGCGATGATCGGGTCTTCCATGCTCTTGTCCTCCGTCTCGGAGTCGGTGCGGATCCAGGTACCGGGCTTGTCGGAGAACGAGGACCGCACGTGGATGGGCACGCGGTAGCGGCGCGCGTACTCGACCGCGCGCAGGTGCAGGATCTTGGCGCCGTGCGCTGCCATCTCCAGCGTCTCCTCGCTGGTGATCGCGGTGATCTGGCGGGCGGTGGGCACGATGCGGGGGTCGGCGGTGAACAGCCCGTCGACGTCGGTGTAGATCTCGCACACGTCCGCGTCGAGCGCGGCGGCGAGCGCGACGGCGGTGGTGTCCGAGCCGCCGCGACCGAGGGTGGTCACGTCCATGCTTTCGGAGACGCCCTGGAAGCCGGCGACGATGGCCACCCCACCCTCCTGGATGGTGCGGGCGATGCGCTCCGGGACGACCCCGACGATGGAGGCCTTGCCGTGGGCGGCGTCGGTGAGCACGCCGGCCTGCTGGCCGGTGTAGGAGCGGGCGAG
>DAHVRG010000211.1 GCA_027322565.1 Georgenia sp. | reverse complement strand
GCGCGCGGTCGAGGACCTCGCCGCGCTCGGCGTCTCCTCCGGCCCCTCGGGGGCGGCCACGCTGGCGGGCGTCCGCAGAGCACTGGGCCAACCGGAGAGACGGGATGCGCTCGGCGTCGACGACTCCTCCGTCGTCGTCCTCCTCAGCACCGAGGCCCGGCACTGACCCCGGCTCACCGCTGCCGCCTGAGCTCCGGGTCGTGGAGGTGACGTAGGTGAGGTCCAGGTCCCGGCGCAGCCCGAGCATGAGCGCGAGGATCTTGGCGCGCACGCTCATGTCGAGCATGGAGATGGCTCGTCCGCGACGAGGAGCTCGGGCCGCAGATGATCGCCCGGGCGAACGACGACGGGGCGGGCGGTCGTGGCGCTTTGGGCGCGGACCTGGCCCCGGTCAGCGCAGCGGGTCGAATGGGGTGAGCTCCGGCGGCGTCCGCCCGGTGGTCAGCGTCTCGGCGACAAGCCGGCCCGTCACCGGCCCGAGGGCAATGCCCCACATCCCGTGCCCGCCGGCGACGTGCACCCGGCGTGACGTCGTCGGGCCGATGAGGGGCAGACCGTCCGGTGTGCACGGCCGCGACCCGACCCACTCGTCGCGGCGGTCGGAGAAGTCGGCGCCGCGGAACATCGGCCGGGCGGCGTCGACGATGGCCTGGACCCGGCGCGGGTCGAGCGGGGCGTCCGGGCGGCGGAACTCCATCATCCCGGCGACCTGGAGCCGGTCCCCCAGCGGGGTGCAGGCCACCCGCTGCGCGGGGAGGTACACCGGGCCGGCGGGCAGGTGCTCGACCGGGATGTTGAAGCTGTACCCGCGCCCGGCCTGGACGAGGGTGCGCACCCCGAACGGGCGGGCGAGGTCACCGAGCCAGGTGCCGTTGGCGAGGACGACGGCGTCGAACCGGCCGAGGTCACCGACGGTGCTGAGCAGGCGCACGCCGTCGGGGCGGTCGACGACTCGGCCGACCGGCGTCCGCGCGTGGATCTCGCCCCCGCGCTCGCGCACCGCGTCGGCCAGCCGGTGGACGAAGACCCGCGGGTTGATGAACCGCTGCCCGTGCAGGACGAGCGCGGCACCCACCTCCTCGGAGAGGGCGGGCTCGAGGCGGCGTGCCTCGTCCCCGGTGAGCAGGTCGAGCTCGACGTCCTGGCCCACCTCGGCGATGTGCCGGAGCTCCTCGACGAGGACGCGGCGCTCCTCGGCGGTGCGGTAGGCGGCGAGGAACGGGTCGGCGGGGTGGGTCTCCCCCGTGACACCGCCGTCGCGCAGGGTGTCGAACGCGGCGAGGGACAGCCGGTTGACCGGTGCCAGCGCGCGCATCGAGCGACGCCACCGGCGGCTCGTGCTGTTGCGGGCGAAGGCGAGGGCGAAGCGCACGAGGCTCGGCTGCAGGGTGGGGGGCACGTAGACCGGCGACGCCGGGCTCAGGACCGCGCGGATCCCGTACTCGAGCACCGCCGGGTCGGGCAGCGGGGTGCTCAGGCTCGGGGTGAGCCACCCGGCGTTACCGCGCGAGGAGCCCGCCGCGACGTCCTCGCGGTCGACGACGGTGACCTCGACCCCCCGTTCCTGGAGGAACCAGGCGGTGGACAGTCCGACCATGCCGGCACCGACGACGGCGACGCGCCGCGGCGCTGAGTAGGTGCTCCTCAACGTCCCCCTCCGAGTGTGGCGCCAGGGCGGCCGCCCTGGCCGCCTCTCGTCACCTTCTCACACCGTGGCGTCCGACACCCCGACCGGCGTGGACCACGTGAGCCCGTCGGAGGTCACCCGGCTCGTCGGCATCGCGACGCGGGTGGGTCACGGCTAGGGTCGAGCCGTGACGGGGGCACGGGGCGCGGCAGTGGTGATCGAGGACGACGGCGACATCCGCTTCCTCCTCGAGGTGACGCTCGGGCAGGCGGGCTTCGCGGTGACGAGCGCCGCGACCGGCCGGGAGGGCGTCGCCGCCGTGCGGGAGCAGGAGCCGGTGGTGACGACGCTGGACATCTCGCTGCCGGACTTCGACGGCTTCGAGGTGGCCCGCCGCATCCGCGCGTTCTCCGACACCTACATCCTCATGCTCACCGGCCGCGGAGACGAGATCGACACCCTCATGGGCCTGGAGGCGGGTGCCGACGACTACGT
>DAHVRG010000182.1 GCA_027322565.1 Georgenia sp. | reverse complement strand
GGGCACTGGTAGTTGATGACGTGCGTGACGTCCTCGACGTCGATGCCGCGGGCGGCGACGTCGGTGGCGACGAGCACGTCGACCTTGCCCGAGCGGAAGGCACGCAGCGCCTGCTCGCGCGCACCCTGGCCGAGGTCGCCGTGGATGGCGGCGGCGGCGAAGCCGCGCTCGGTGAGCTCGTCGGCAACGCGCGCCACGGTGCGCTTGGTCCGGGCGAAGATGATGGTGAGGCCGCGGCCCTCGGCCTGGAGGATGCGCGCGAGCATCTCGACCTTGTTCAGGGCGTGGGCGCGGTAGACCACCTGACGGGTCGACTTGACGGTCGCGCCGTCGTCGTCGGGGTCCTGGGCCCGGATGTGGGTCGGGCGGGTCATGTACCGGCGGGCGAGGGCGACGACCGCCCCTGGCATCGTGGCCGAGAAGAGCATCGTGTGCCGGCTCGCCGGGGTGCTCGCGAGCAGGGTCTCGACGTCGGGCAGGAAGCCGAGGTCGAGCATCTCGTCGGCCTCGTCGAGGACGACGGTCCGCACCCGGGAGAGGTCGAGGATGCGCTGCTTGAGCAGGTCGATCATCCGTCCGGGGGTGCCGACGACGACCTCGGCGCCCGCCCGGAGCGCCTCGATCTGCGGCTCGTAGGCCCGGCCGCCGTAGACCTGGACCACACGCAGCGTGGGTCGGCGGCGGGAGGCGGTGACGAGGTCGCCGGCCACCTGGATGGCCAGCTCGCGGGTGGGGACGACGATGAGCGCCTGGGGCTTGCCCGGGTCGGGCAGCTCGTCCCAGCCGTCCTCGCCGCGGGCGACGACGTTCTGCAGCGCGGGGATGCCGAAGCCCAGGGTCTTGCCGGTGCCGGTCTTCGCCTGGCCGATGATGTCGTGCCGGGACAGCGCCACCGGCAGGGTGAGCGCCTGGATCGGGAAGGGGTGGGTGATGCCCTCGTCGGCGAGTGCGTCGACGATGGCCTGGTCGACCCCGAAGTCGGCAAAGGTGCGCTCCGGCGCCAACGCCGTGTTGCTCGTGTCGGTGACGTCGGTGGTCTGCGTGTCGATACCGGCGTCACCGAGGGCGGTGGCGTCCGCCGCGGTCGAGACGTCGAGGCGGTCGTCGCCGGGGGTGGGCGTGATGACGCCCGAGGTTGTGTCAGTCACGAAATGTCGTACCTATCCGGTTGTGGCGGGGCAGCGAGAGCTCGCCGGCAGCACCGCCTGGTCGTGGCAGCCGATCGTGAAAGAACTGCCGCGCGTTCCGCGGCGGGATGCGTACGTGACGACCGGGCAACCGTATGGACTGCACCAGTGTAGCGGTACGGACGTCCCGCGCGCTGTGAGCCGCGCCGCACGTCCGTCGCGCCGTCGGGCGGGAACTACGCTGGGCGGATGTCCACCTCGGAGCAGCCCGTCCCACGGCTCGAGCGTCCGGAGCAGGTGACCACCGTGCTCGGGCTGGTGACCGCGGGGCGCTTCACCCTGTTCGACTGGCTCGCCGCCGACGCCGCCCACGCCCCGGACCCAGGGGCCCGGATCGAGCTCTCCCGGTTCGCTGCCGCGGAGCTGGCAGGCCACCCCGAGCTCGAGCGCGCCGCCGCCGACCACGGCGCGGTGCTCGCGGACGTGACGGCGCCGTACCTCGAGCTCTTCGACGCCATCGGGCGGCGGACCGTCTCGACGGACTGGTGGGAGCGGATGGTGCGCACGACGGTGGCCGGCGGCATGGTGCGCGACCTCGTCGGGCTCGTCGTCGAGCACCTCGCGGACCCCGGCGTCGCCGCGGACGCGCTCGCCGGACGCGACCTCACCGACCTCGTCGCCGAGGAGGTCGGGCGGGCGACGGACGCGGACCCGCGGCTCGCCGCCCGGCTCGCGCTGTGGGGGCGCCGGGTGGCCGGCGAGGCGCTCGGCGCGGTGCAGCCGGTGCTCGGGGTCGTCGCGTCGACGAGCGGCACCGACCTCGGCGCGCTCGCCGCGCCCGCTCTCGGCGCCATCTCCGCCGGTCACGCCCGCAGGATGGCGCGGCTGGGGCTCGCGGCCTGACGGCGAGCGCCGGGGCGGCCGGCGGTCAGACGCCGAAGCCGACGCGGTGGGCGGTCTCCGAGCCCAGGCGCACGTAGCCGAGGGAGCTGGCGGGGATGAGGATCTGCCGCCCGTGCTCGTCGGTGAGCTCCAGCGTCGTGCCCTCGTCGAGCGCGGACTTGACGGTCTGCCGCAGCTCCTCCTCCGTCAGCGGCGAGTCGATCGTGATCTCGCGCGGGATGTCGCGCACGCCGATGGTGATCTCCAAGGTGTCCTCGCTCCTTCAGGGGGCGGCCGGAGCCGCGGTGCGGTAGCTGTCGCACCATCGTAGGCGCGGCCGGCCCGGGGGACGGTCCGGTGTTCGCGGACGGCGTGACCGCGTGGGTCCCCGGCGATGTCGGTGGTGCGTGTTTCGATCGACGTGTGGACCTTCGACTCAGCCTCCCGGCGGCCCAGCGCCCGGTGGACCTCGACGCCGACCAGCGGCGCGTCGTCACCCGGCCGGTCGGGGTCGGCCACCTCCTCGTCGTCGGGGCGCCGGGCAGCGGTAAGACGACGACGGCGGTCGAGACCTTCCTCGCCCGCGCCTCGGGTCCCGCGCCCGGCACGCACCCGCTGAGCAGCCCCGCGCTGTTCCTCGCCCCCTCCCGCCGGGCCGCCGACCGGGTCCGCGAGATCGTCGGCACGCGCCTGCTCAGCGGCGGGGGCGGCAGCTCGCGCGGCCTCGTCCGGTCGGTCGCGTCCTTCGCCTACGCCGTCGTCCACGCCCGCGCCACCGCCCTGCGCCAGCCGCCGCCCACCCTCGTCACCGGGCCGCAGCAGGACGCGGCCCTCGCCGAGCTCCTCGCCGGTCACGCCGAGGGGCTGGGTCGGGACCCGCACTGGCCCGCGGCCATCGGCCCGGAGACCCGTACCCAGGACGCCTTCCGGCGCGAGCTGCGCGACCTCCTCACCCGCGCGGTCGAGCTCGGTCTGAGCCCCGCCGAGCTCGCCGCGCTCGGCCGCCGGGCGGGACGCCCGGAGTGGGAGTCCGCCGCCGTGGTCCTCGAGGAGTACATCGACGTCACCGTGCTCGGCGAGAGCCCGGCGGACCGCGGTGCGCGGTACGACGTCGCAGCCGTCGTCGACGTCGCCACCGAGGCGCTGCGCAGCTGGCGCACCGACCTGCCCGACCTCAGCCCACCCCGGTGGGGCACCGTCGTCGTCGACGACTACCAGGACGCCACCCTCGCCACCGCCCGCCTCCTCCACGCGCTCGCCGACGACGGCGCCGAGCTCGTCCTCCTCGGCGATCCGGACGCCGGCGTCCAGGGCTTCCGCGGTGGCAGCCCGGCGCTCGTCGGGCGGGCCGTCACCGACGAGGCCCTCGGTGGCTTCGGGGCGGACCGCGAGGTGCTCGGCACGGTCTGGCGCGGCACGCCGGAGCTGCGCGAGGTCACCCGGCGGGTCACCGAGGAGATCTCCGTCGTCGGCGGGGCACGGCACCGCACCGCCCGGCACGCGGCGCAGACCGGCGCGGCCGAGCCCCTCCGCGGGGAGGCGCCGCAGGGGGTCGAGACGGCCGTGCTGCGCAGCGTCACCCAGGAGGCCGCCCACATCGCCCGGCGGCTGCGCGAGGAGCACCTGCACGAGGGCACGCCGTGGTCCCGGATGGTCGTCGTCGTCCGGTCCACCGCGCAGGTCGCGGGACTGCGCCGGATGCTCCGCGAGGCCGGCGTCCCCGTCACCCAGGAGGGTGCCCGGGTGGCGCTGCGGGAGGAGCCCGCGGTGCGCCCCTTCCTCACCGCCCTCCAGGCGGTCACCGCAGGTCTCGACGCCGAGGCCGCCGTCGCGCTGCTGTGCTCGCCGGTCGGCGGGATGGACGCCGTGTCGCTGCGCGGGCTGCGCCGTACCCTGCGGGGCGCGGTCGCCGCCGAGCTGCCCGAGGGCAGCGCGCCGGCGGCCGTGCGGGCCGCCACCGACGAGCTCCTCCTCGAGCTGCTCGCCGATCCGGCCCGCGCCGAGCACCTGCCCACCGCCCACCGACGCGGACCGCTGCGCGTGGCCCGGATGCTGGCCGCCGGTCGCGCCGCCCACGGACGCGGCGGCGGCGCCACCGAGGTGCTGTGGGCGCTGTGGGACGCGGCGGGCCTCGCCGAGCCGTGGCGGCAGCGGGCGCTCGCGGGCGGCGCCCAGGGGGAGCGGGCCGACGCCGACCTCGACGCCCTCATGGCGCTGTTCCGGGCGGCGGAGCAGCTCGACGAGCGGCAGGCGGGCGCCGGTGCGGCCGGGTTCGTCGCCGAGCTGCTCGCGCAGGACATCGCCGCCGACACCCTCGCCGCGCAGGCCCAGCGCAGCGAGACGGTGGCCATCCTCACCCCGGCCGGCACCGCCGGCGGGCAGTGGGAGGTCGTCGTCCTCGCCGGCCTGCAGGAGGACGTGTGGCCCGACCTCCGGCTCCGCGACACGCTGCTCGGCGCCGGGGAGCTGGCGGAGATCGCCGCCGGCCGGCGCGAGCCGGGGGCCGTGGTCCCCCGCGGCCAGGCCCGCCGCGCCGTCCTGGACGACGAGCTGCGCATGCTCGCCGTCGCCGTCTCGCGCGCCACCCGCCGGGTCGTCGCCACCGCCGTCCTCGACCTCGACGACCGTCCCTCCTCCTTCCTCGAGCTGCTCGGCGGGGACGCCACCCAGGTCGACCACGTCCGGCCGGCGCTCGACCTCCGGGGGCTGGTCGCCGAGCTCCGTGCCGTGCTCGACGAGGAGCTCGGTGCCGACCGGGAGGGGCATGGCCGCGCGGCGCGGCGGGAGGCCGCTGCCGCGCTGCTCGCCCGGCTCGCCGCGGAGGGCGTGGCCGGGGCGGACCCGGCGGAGTGGCACGGGCTCGCCGCCCCGAGCAGTGCCGCGCCCCTGGTCGGGGCGGGAGAGCGCGTGCGCGTCTCGCCCTCCGCCGTCGAGACGGCCGACCGGTGCCCGCTGCGGTGGGCGCTGCAGACCGCAGGGGGCCGGCGCGAGGACTCCCTGGACCAGTCGCTCGGCAACCTGGTCCACGAGATCGCCGCCGAGCACCCGCACGGGACTCTCGAGGAGCTGCGCGCCGCCCTCGACACCAGGTGGTCCTCGCTCGGGCTCGGCGACGGCTGGGTGGGGCGCCGCCGGCGTGCCGAGGCCGAGCGGATGGTCGAGCGGCTCGCGCACTACCTCGCCGGCGTTCCCGGGGAGGTCGAGGTCGAGCGCTCGTTCGAGGCGGACGTCGGCCGGGCCCGTCTCGTCGGGCGCATCGACCGCGTCGAGCGGCTCGGCGGTGACGGCGAGGAGCGGGTCCGCGTCGTCGACCTCAAGACTGCGAAGAACGCGGTGAGCACGGAGGAGGCCCGCACCAACGCCCAGCTCGCCACCTACCAGGTGGCGGTCGAGGCCGGCGGGCTCGACCGCCCGGCCACACCCGCCGGGGCCCGGCTCGTCTACCTCGGCACGGGCAGCACGGCACCGACGTCCCGCGAGCAGGTCGCCCCGCACGAGGCGGAGGACCCGCGCTGGGCCCACGACCTCGTCGCGCGGGTCGCCGAGACGATGGCCGGGGCGAGCTTTGAGGCGCGTCTCAACCCCGGCTGCGGCCACTGCCCGGTGCGCCGCAGTTGCCCACTGCAGGACGAAGGACGGCAGGTGACGCAGTGAGCGAGCTCCTCACCCCGACAAGCCGGCACAGCCCCGCGGACATCGCCCGGGCACTGGGCCAGCACGTCCCCACCCCGGAGCAGCAGGCCGTCATCGAGGCCCCGCTGGCGCCGCAGCTCGTCGTCGCCGGTGCCGGGTCGGGGAAGACCGAGACGATGTCGGCGCGCGTCGTCCACCTCGTCGCCAACGGTCACGTGCGTGCCGACGAGGTGCTCGGGCTCACCTTCACCCGCAAGGCCGCCGCCGAACTCTCCGACCGGGTGCGGCTGCGGCTGCGCCAGCTGCGGCGTGCCGGCCTCCTCGACGACACCGACTCCCCGATGGACGTCGACCGGCCCACGATCGCGACGTACAACTCCTTCGCCGCGGACATCGCCAAGGAGCACGCCCTGCGCGTCGGGATGGACCCCGATGCACGCCTCGTCACCGAGGCCGGGGCCTGGCAGCTCGCCGACCGGGTCGTCCAGGGCTGGCACGGTGACCTCGACGTCGACGCCTCGCCGGCCTCGGTCACCGAGGCCGTGCTCTCGCTCTCCGGCGCGCTCGCCGAGCACCTCCTGAGCACCGACGACGCCCGCGAGCAGCTCGCGCACCTCGCCGGCTCGCTCACCGACGCCTCGCCGGCGGGGCGTGCCAAGGCGCCCTACGCGGACACCCAGAAGGTCGTCGCCTCGCTCCGGGAGCGGCTTGCGCTGCTCGACCTCGTCGACGCCTACGCCCGCGCCAAGCGCGACGAGGGCGTCATGGACTTCGCCGACCAGGTGGCGATGGCGGCCCGCATCGCCGAGACGGTCCCCGCCGTCGGGCAGGCCCTGCGCGAGCAGTACCCGCTCGTCCTGCTCGACGAGTACCAGGACACCTCCGTGGCCCAGCTCCGGCTCCTCTCGGCGGTCTTCGGGGGAGGGCACCCCGTCACCGCCGTCGGGGACCCGAACCAGGCGATCTACGGCTGGCGCGGCGCGGCCGCCGCGGCGCTCGCCGACTTCCCCACCCACTTCCCGAGCCACGGGCGCGCGGGGCAGGAGCAGACCCCCACCCGCTACCTGCGCACCTCGTGGCGCAACGACTCCGCCGTGCTCGCCGTCGCCAACCGCATCTCCGGTCCGCTGCGCCGCACGGACGACACCACCCCCGCCCCGGTCGAGGTCCCCGAGCTCGTGGCCCGGCCCGGCGCGGAGGAGGGCCGGGTGCTGGCCGGCTACGCCGCCTCCGTGGAGGAGGAGGTCGCCGCCGTCGCCGACTTCCTCGCCGAGCGGTGGAGCCCGGACCGCACCGCCGCGGTGCTGTGCCGCACCCGCTCCCAGTTCGGGCCGGTCGTCGACGCGCTGCGTGAGCGCGGCGTCCCGGTCGAGGTGCTCGGGCTCGGCGGGCTGCTCGCCGCCCCCGAGGTCGTCGACGTGCGCGCCGCGCTCGAGGCCGCCCACGACGCCTCCCGCGGCGACTCGGTCATGCGGCTGCTCACCGGGGCCGGGCTCGGCGCCGCCGACCTCCACGCCCTCGGGGCGTGGGCCCGCGAGCTCGCCGGGCAGAACCGCGCCGACGCGAGCCTCGTCGAGGCCGTCGACACCCCGCCACCGGCCGGATGGCGGTCCCCGTCCGGCGCCGGCCTCGGTGCGGACGGGCGGCGGCGGGTGGGGCGGCTCGGAGATCTGCTCCGCCAGGTGCGCTCGCTCAGCTACCTGTCCCTCCCCGAGGTCGTCTCCCACACCATCACCCTCCTCGGTCTGGACATCGAGGTCGCCGCCCGGGCCGGCCGGGTCGCGGCGCATGCGCGTGCCAACCTCGACGCCTTCGTCGACGTCGCCGCCTCCTTCGCCGCCGACACCGGGGGCGCCGGCCTGGGCACCTTCCTCGGCTGGCTCGACGCCGCGGACGAGCGGGAGCGAGGTCTGGAACCGGTCGACGCCGACCCGCAGCCGGGTGCCGTCCAGGTGCTCACCGTCCACGCCGCCAAGGGGCTGGAGTGGGACGTCGTCGCCGTGCCCGGCCTGGTCGAGTCCCAGTTCCCGAGCTACCAGGGCAGACCGGCCGCCGACGGCTCGGTCTCCTCCTCCGCCTGGCTCACCGACCGGACCGCCCTGCCCTACCCGCTGCGCGGTGACGCGGCCAGCCTGCCGGCCCTCGACATCCCCCCGGCCCCCACCCACACCGACGTCCGCGACGCACTCGCCACCCTCAGGCGGGACAGTGGCCGGCACGCCGTCGCCGAGGAGCGCCGCCTCGCCTACGTCGCCGTCACCCGGGCACGGCACACCCTCCTGCTCACCGGGTCCTGGTTCCGCACCGGCAAGACGCCGCTGCGTCCCTCCCGGTTCCTCGCCGAACCCCGGGATGCCGGGCTGCTTGGGGACGCTCCGTTCGGCTGGGCGCCGGAGCCCGACCCCGACGCCGTGAACCCGAGCCTCGAGCGCGTCGTCGCCACCACCTGGCCCCTCGACCCGCTGGGGGAGCGCCGCGAACGGCTCGAGGCCGCCGCCGTCGCCGTCCGCACCGCCGTGCCGCTTCCCGCGCCGGAGGACTCCCCACCCGACGTCCGTCGCTGGCTGCGGGACGCCGAGCTCCTCCTGCGCGAGCGGGCCGAGGCGCACCGCTCGGCCCTGGACGTCTCGCTCGGCCGGCACCTCTCGGCCTCCGGGGTCGTCGGGCTGGCGCACGACCCCCGCGGCTTCGCCCTCGAACGGCGCCGTCCGATGCCCAGCGCCCCGAGCGACCGCGCGAGCCTGGGCACCCTCTTCCACGCCTGCGTCGAGGAGTACTTCGGCGCGCCGAGCCTCCTGGACGTCGACGGCGCCGAGGGCCTCCTCGGGGAGGATCCGGCGGCGTACGGCGCCGGCGCTCCCCAGGAGCTCGCCGCGCTCAAGCGCACCTTCGCGGCCTCACGGTGGGCCGCCCGCACCCCCGTCGCGGTCGAGGTGGACCTCGAGACCGCCGTCGCCGGCACCGTCGTCCGCTGCCGGATCGACGCCGTCTTCGACGACGAGCACGGCGTCCACGTCGTCGACTGGAAGACGGGCGCACCGCCCCGCGACGCCGCGACACTCACCGCCCGCGAGCTCCAACTCGCGCTGTACCGGCTCGCCTGGGCGCGGCACACCGGCACGCCGCTCGAGGAGGTCGGCGCCGCGTTCTACTACGTCGCCGCCGACCGGACCATCGAGGCGGGTCGGCTCACCGAGGAGGAGATCGAGCGCCGCCTGGCCGCCGCGCTCCGGGAGGTCGGTGGCCGCGGCTGAGGCGAGACGCCGCTGCACGGGGGCGGGCGATGCGCGACGATGGCGGGCGTGACGAGCTTCGCCTCCCGGACGCCCGGCCCCCGCGCGCGGTTCGTGCTCCTCGTCGGTGCCATGGCCGCGCTGCCCGCGGTGACGACCGACATGTACCTGCCGTCGCTGCCGGTCGTGGTCTCGGAGCTCGACACCTCGCCGGCCCTCGTCCAGGCGACCATCACCGGGGTGCTCATCGGGGGCGCGATCGGCCAGCTGCTCGTCGGCCCGCTCTCCGACCGCTTCGGCCGGCGCCGGCCGGTCCTCGTCGGGGTCGCGCTCCACGTCCTCGCGTCGCTGCTGTGTGTCGTCGCCGCCGGGATCGTGCCTCTCCTCGTGCTCCGCGTCGTCCAGGGCATCGGCAACGCCGCCGCGACGACGACTGCCATGGCCGTCATCCGTGACCGGTACAGCGGGGCGACCGCGTCGGCGATCCTCTCCCGGCTCATGCTCGTCATCGGACTCGCGCCGCTGCTCGCCCCGCTGGTGGGCAGCCTGGTCGCCGACCTCGCCGGATGGCGCGCGGTGTTCGGGGTCCTCGCCGTCCTCGGCGTCGGGCTCGCCGCCGTCGTGTGGCGCTTCCTGCCCGAGACGCTCCCACCCGCCCGCCGTCGCACCGACGGGCTGGGCGGCGCCGTCCGCAGCTACGGCGTGCTCCTGCGGGACCGGCAGTTCCTCGCGCTCGCGGTGCTCCCCGGGCTCGGCCTCGGGGCGCTCATGTCCTACGTCGCCGGCTCCCCGTTCGTCTTCCAGGTGCAGTACGGGCTGAGCGAGCCGCGGTTCGCGCTGCTCTTCGCCGTCAACGGCATCGGGCTCGTGCTCGGCTCCCAGGTCAACGCCTCGCTCGTGCGCCGCTTCGCGCCCCTTCACCTCATGCGGGTCGCGGTCCCGGTCGCGCTCGGGCTCGCCGTCGTCCTCCTCGTCGTCACCGGGCGGGAACTGGGCGGGCTCGTCGGGCTCATGGTCCCGCTCTGGCTGCTCATCACCGTCAACGCGCTGCTCCCGCCCAACGCCAGTGCCCTCGCTCTGAGCCGGCACGGGGAGCGGGCCGGTGCGGCGGCCGCCATCATCGGCGCGCTGCAGGCCGGGATCGCCGGCACGGTGAGCCCACTCGTCGGGGTGCTCGGCGAGGACGGCGTGGCAATGGCTACGGTGATCACCGGGGTCATGACCGTGGCGCTGCTCGTGCTCGCCCTCGGCACCCCCGCGTACCGACGGGAGGAGAACTCATGAGGGACGACCTGCCCCCGGAGCTGCGCGGCGACGACGTCGGGCACCGGAGGGTCCAGCCGCTGTGGTGGCGGGTGGCCTCCGCCGTCATCGCGCTCGTGCTCATCGGGATGCTCGTCGTCGCCTACACCCTGTGACGGCCCCGCCGGTGCGGCGCACGGCCGCCGCCGCGACCGGCGAGGTTCGCGGGCCGCGCGCATCGCGTAGCCTGGGTGACCGTGGCCATCGACTTCCCGACCGAGATCCAGCACCTGCGCAACACCTACCGCCAGATCAGCGCGGTGACGGATCCAGACGCCCTCCGTGCGCAGATCGCCGAGCTGTCGGAGCAGGCGGCGGCACCCGACCTGTGGGACGACCAGGACAGGGCGCAGGAGGTCACCAGCCGCCTGTCCCACGCGCAGGCCGAGCTGGCCCGGGTGGAGAAGATGGGGGAGCGGATCGAGGACCTCGAGGCCCTCGTCGAGCTCGGGCAGGAGGAGGACGGCGCCGACGCCGACGCCTTCCTCGAGGATGCCGCCGCCGAGCTGGAGAAGATCCGCAAGGACCTCGCCGACCTCGAGGTGCGCACGCTGCTCTCCGGTGAGTACGACCAGCGTGAGGCGGTCGTGACCATCCGGGCCGGCGCCGGTGGTGTCGACGCCGCCGACTTCGCCGAGATGCTCATGCGGATGTACCTGCGCTGGGCCGAGCGCCACGGCTACCCGACGAAGGTCCTCGACACCTCCTACGCCGAGGAGGCCGGGCTCAAGAGCGTGACCTTCGAGGTCAAGGCCCCCTACGCCTACGGCACCCTGTCCGTCGAGGCCGGGACCCACCGGCTCGTGCGCATCTCCCCGTTCGACAACCAGGGTCGCCGGCAGACGTCGTTCGCCGCGGTCGAGGTCGTCCCGCTCATCGAGCAGACCGACCACATCGAGATCCCCGAGAACGAGATCAAGGTCGACGTGTTCCGCTCCTCCGGTCCCGGCGGCCAGAGCGTCAACACGACCGACTCGGCGGTGCGGATGACCCACCTGCCCACCGGCATCGTCGTCTCGATGCAGAACGAGAAGTCCCAGATCCAGAACCGGGCGGCCGCGCTCCGGGTGCTCCAGTCCCGCCTCCTCCTGCTGCGCAAGGAGGAGGAGAACGCGAAGAAGAAGGAGCTCGCCGGGGACGTCAAGGCCTCGTGGGGCGACCAGATGCGCTCCTACGTCCTCCAGCCCTACCAGATGGTCAAGGACCTGCGTACGGAGTACGAGGAGGGCAACCCGAGCGCGGTGTTCGACGGCGAGATCGACGGGTTCATCGAGGCCGGGATCCGCTGGCGCAAGCAGCACGAGCTCGACGACTGAGCCGCTCGCGGGTCCGGGCGCGACGCGGCTGCATCCCGCACGCCCCGCCGTCGGCGTGTCGGCGCGGGCACCGTGGAAGCGCGTGCCTACTCTCGAGCGAGGGCCAGAGTTCCAACCTTCCCCACTGTCGAGACTGGCCGCAGAGCATGATCCGATTCGAGAACGTCTCCAAGGTCTACGCGAGGGGCGCCCGACCTGCGCTCGACCAGGTGACCCTGGAGATCGAGCGCGGTGAGTTCGTCTTCCTCGTGGGCCAGTCCGGCTCCGGGAAGTCGACCTTCCTGCGGCTCGTGCTGCGCGAGGAGCGCGCCACGTCCGGCCAGGTCTTCGCGCTCGGCCGCGACCTCGCCAAGGTGTCCCAGTGGCGGGTGCCCCACCTGCGCCGGCAGATCGGCATGGTCTTCCAGGACTTCCGGCTGCTGCCGGACAAGACGGTGTTCGACAACGTCGCCATCGCGCTCCAGGTCATCGGCAAGCCGCGCCACCACGTGCTGACGACGGTGCCCGAGGTGCTCGAGACGGTCGGCCTCGAGGGCAAGGAGCGGCGGATGCCGCACGAGCTGTCCGGAGGTGAGCAGCAGCGGGTGGCGATCGCCCGCGCGTTCGTCAACCGGCCGGCGATCCTCCTGGCGGACGAGCCCACCGGCAACCTGGACCCGACGACGTCGATCGGGATCATGCGTGTCCTCGACCGGATCAACCGGACCGGGACCACCGTCGTCATGGCCACCCACGACGACGAGATCGTCGACCAGATGCGCAAGCGGGTCATCGAGCTGGACGACGGCCGCACGGTGCGTGACCAGTCGCGCGGCGTCTACGGCGCGGCACGGTAGGGGCGGTCATGCGGCTACGTTTCGTCCTGTCCCAGCTGGCGTCGGGGCTCCGGCGCAATGTCTCGATGACCGTCTCGGTCGTCCTCGTCACGTTCATCTCCCTCGTCTTCGTCGGTGCCGCCGTGCTGCTCCAGATGCAGATCGGCAACATGAAGGACGACTGGTACGACCGCGTCGAGGTCTCCGTCTTCATGTGCCCGGAGGACTCCGCCGTCCCCACCTGTGCCACCGGTGAGGCGAGTGACGAGCAGCTGGCCGCGATCGAGGACCTGCTCGCCTCCGACGGCCTGGCGCCCTACGTCGACGAGGTCTACTTCGAGACCAAGGAGGAGGCCTACGCGGCCTTCCAGGAGCAGATGCCGGACTCGGTGTGGACCCAGTCCCTCACCCCCGACCAGATGCAGGTCTCCTTCCGCATCAAGCTGGTCGACCCCGAGCAGTACCAGGTGGTCGCGGACGAGCTCACCGGCCGCCCGGGGGTGGAGGACGTCGTCGACCAGCGCGCGCTGCTCGAGCCGCTCTTCCTCATCCTCGACCGCGCCACCCTGCTCGCCGTCGCGCTCGGCGGGGTGATGACCGTGGCCGCTGTCCTCCTCATCACGACGACGATCCGGCTGTCCGCCATGAGCCGGCGGCGGGAGACCTCGATCATGCGCCTCGTCGGCGCCTCCAACCTCTTCATCCAGCTGCCGTTCATGCTCGAGGGGGCGCTGGCGGCGCTCGCCGGCGCCGGACTCGCCGTCGGCGGGCTGTGGCTCGCCGCGCGTTACCTCATCGAGGGCTGGCTGGCCACCGAGTTCCAGTGGGTGCAGTTCGTCGACACCGGCGACGTCCTCCTCATCGCCCCGCTCCTCGTCCTCGCCGCGATCCTTCTCGCCGGCATCAGCTCGATCGTGTCCCTGAGCCGCTACACAAGGGTGTGAGATGACGACGACGACCCTCACTCGCCGCCGCCCGCGACACCTCCTCCGGGCGCTCGCCGCCGCGACGCTGTCGCTCGGCCTGCTCGCTGCCGGCAGCGCCGCCGTCGCCGACTACGACGACCGGATCGCCGAGTACGACCGCCAGCTGCAGCAGCAGCGGGAGGAACGGGAGCGGCTCGCCGGCGAGCGGGAGCAGCTCGAGTCCCGGCTCGAGGGGACCAACGCCGACCTCGCCGCGGCCTATCTCGCGCTGGAGGACGCCAACGCCCGGCTGCCCGTCGCCGAGCAGGCGCTCGCCCAGGCGGAGGAGGACCTCGCCGCGGCCGAGCGGGAGGAGCAGGCGGTGGGCGACCGGCTCGCCGTCGCCGAGAGGGAGCTCGAGACGCTGGCGGAGGAGCTCTCCGCCGGGGAGTCGCAGATCGAGGCGTCCCGCTCGTCGATCGGCGAGCTCGCCCGGAGCACCTACCGCGGCGGGCCCTCCCTCAGTGGGCTGGCGGTCGTCCTCAACGCGAGCTCGAGCGAGGAGTTCATCCGGCAGACGGCCATCGTCGACACCGCGGTGCGGACGCAGACGAAGGTCATCACCGACCTCGAGACCATCACCGCGGTCAACCGCAACCGCGAGCTGCGACAGGCGGCGGTGCGCGACCGTATCGACGAGCTGCACGTGCAGGCCCAGGAGGCGGTCGCCGCGGCGGACGAGGCGCGCGCGGCCGCGGAGGAGCACCGGGCGGCGATCGTCGCCATCCAGGAGGAGCAGACCGCGCTGGCCGCGGAGCTCGAGACACTGCAGAGCAGGCTGCAGGAGGACCTCGCCCAGAAGCAGGCGGACGACGACCGGCTCGCCGGGATCATCGCCGGGATCGAGGCGAACCGTGCCGACACCGTCGCCGAGCGTGAGCGGGAGCGCGAACGAGAGCGGGAGCGGGAGCGTGAGCGGGCCGAGCGGGAGCGGCGCAACGCGTCGCGCAACAACAGCGGTAGCGGAGGCAGCAGCGGCAACCGGAGCAGCAGCGGGGGAGGGGGCGGCTCGGGAGCGCTCACCCCGCCGGTGCCCAACCCGCTGTACGTCACATCGCCCTACGGCTACCGGATCCACCCCATCGCCGGCTACCGCTGGTGGCACGCCGGGGTGGACATCCGCTCGGCATGCGGCAACCCGCAGTACGCCGCGGCGGACGGGACGGTCAACGCCACCGTCCCCGCGCGCGGGAACGGCTCGCACGGAAACCAGGTGATCATCGACCACGGCCGGATCAGCGGCAGCGGCTACGTCACGGTGACCAACCACCTCAGCCGGTTCAACGTGCGCCCCGGGCAGTCGGTGAGCCAGGGGGACGTCATCGGCTGGACCGGGCAGACCGGAAACGTCACCGGGTGCCACGTCCACTTCGAGGTGTGGAAGAACGGGTCGACCATCGACCCGATGGGCCTGCCCGGCTGGGTCCGCAGCAACTGACGGTCGAGCACCCGCTCACGGGTGTCACGTCAGGAGCTCAGCGCCGGCGGGAACTGAGCTGTCGGCGCCGGCTGAGGAGCGGTCGGCGGGACGGCGGGGTCAGGAGGGCTCGGGGAGGGCGAGCCAGTCGTGCCAGCCGTTGTGCAGCACCAGCCAGGCGAGCAGACCGTAGCCGGCCTGCTGCGGGTGGTGGCC
>DAHVRG010000173.1 GCA_027322565.1 Georgenia sp. | reverse complement strand
GTGGGAGTGGACGACGTCGGGCCGGGGCAGGCCGGGCAGCTGGGCGCCGAAAGGGGCGATGAGCTCCTCGTGGTCGCCCTTGGGCACGCGGTGCGGCGGTCCCACGTCGAGGCGGTGCACCCGGACGCCCGGTGCCGGGGTGCTGACCGGCGGCGCGTCGGGGTGCGCCCGCCGGGTGACGACCTCCACCCGGTGCCCGTCCCCGGCCATGGCCTCCGCGGTGCTGCGCACGACGACGTTCATGCCGCCGACGTCCCCGGCACCCGGCTCGTCGTAGGGGTCGGTGTGGAGGCACACGTGCAGGACGTGGACCGGGCGCTGCGGGATCACAGCGGCGCAGTGTACGTCCGCCCCGTCGGGCCCGGCAGGGGTGTCCGGGGGTCAGCGTCCCGCGGTGCGTGCGGTGCCGACGTCGGGGAGGTCGTCGGCGAAGGCGTTCGGGGCGAAGGACACGACCTGCTCGGTGGTGGCCGAGAGGTCGGGGTCGTGGTCGAGGTAGTGCTTCGTCTCGCGCACGACCAGACCGGAGAGGATGAGCAGCCCGATGAGGTTGGGGATGGCCATGAAGCCGTTCATGACGTCGGAGAAGTTCCACACCGCCTCGAGGGAGACCGTGCACCCGACGTAGACGACGAGGGAGAAGGCCACCCGGTAGGGCATGACCGCACCGCGGCCGAAGAGCCGCTCCATGCACCGCTCGCCGTAGTACGCCCAGCCGAGCACGGTGGAGAAGGCGAACATCGACAGCGCGATCGTCACGATGTAGTGCCCCCACTCGCCGGGCAGCCCGGTGCTGAAGGCGTCACCGGTCATCGTCCGCGCACCGTCCTCACCCACGTGCCACGCCCCCGTCGTGATGATGACCAGACCGGTGAAGCTCACGACGATGATCGTGTCGATGAAGGTCTGCGTCATCGACACGAGCCCCTGCCGCACCGGGTGGGAGGTCTTCGCGGCGGCGGCGGCGATGGCGGCCGAGCCCATCCCGGATTCGTTGGAGAACATCCCGCGGGCGGCGCCCATCTGGACGGCGATGATGATCGTCGAGCCGATGAAGCCGCCGGTGGCCGCGGTGCCGGTGAAGGCGTCGGTGAAGACCAGGGCGAGCGCGGCGGGCACCTCGGTGATGTTGACGGCGAGGATGAACAGCGCACCGATGACGTAGAAGACGATCATCACCGGGACGAACCCGGCGGTGACCCGGCCGATGGACTTGATACCCCCGACCAGGACGAGCAGGGCGCACACGCTGAGCACGACACCGGTGACCCACGGCTCGACGCCGAAGGAGCCCTGGAGGTTGCCGGCCACCGAGTTGCCCTGCGTCATGTTCCCGATGCCGAAGGAGGCGATGACCGCAGCGATGGTGAACGCCAGGCCCAGGACCTTGCCGAGCGGCCCGCGGATCCCACGCTCGAGGTAGTACTGCGGGCCGCCGGACTTCTCCCCGGCGGCGTCGGTGCGGCGGTAGTACACCCCGAGGAAGGCCTCGGTGTACTTCGAGGCCATGCCGACGAGGCCGGTGACCCACATCCAGAACAGCGCACCGGGTCCACCGATGCCGATGGCCGTGGCGACGCCGACGATGTTCCCGGTGCCGACCGTCGCCGCGAGCGCCGTGGTCAGGGCCTGGAACTGGGAGACGTCACCGTCGTCGGCCCCGACGTCGCGACGCTTGATGATGCCGAGCCGCAGTGCAGGCCCGAGCTTGCGGAACTGGACGCCGCGCAACCGGATGGTGAGGACGAGGCCGACGCCGAAGAGCAGCGGGATGAGGACGAACGGCCCCCAGATCACCCCCGCGACCTCTCCGAAGAAGGTCGTCGCCCAGGTGACGAACGTGGCGAGCACGTCCCCGAGCCACCTGAAAGCGTTGGCGATGATGTCCATGAACCCTCCCGTATGGTGCGCAGCGGCAGCGAGGCGCGCCTGACACTGTGCCACGGGTCACAGTCGGAGCGAAGCAGAATGGCTCGGCGCGTCGACTACTCGGGCGGGATGTTGTGGTTCCGCTGGAAGACGTTGCCCGGGTCGTAACGCCGTTTCAGCGCGACCAACCGGGTGAGCTTCTCCCGTCCGTACACCTGCTCCGCGGCGGCCCGGCCCTCGTCCTCGGCGCGACCCATGAAGTTGACGTAGGTGCCGCCCGTCGCGAACGGGACCATGTCGGCGGCGACGCCGCGGACGAACGCCGTGCGGGCGGTGTCGTCGGCCGGGTCGGTCCAGAAGCCGTAGACGTTGAGCCAGAACCGCGCGTCACGGGCGGGGAACGGGGTGGCGTCCCGGGGGACGCGGGCGAACGCCCCGCCCATGTGGTGGATGTCCATCGCCGTGCCCTGCCAGGTCTGCTCGGTGCCCCGGCGTACGAGGACGTCGACGACGGTGTCGTCGAGGCGGTCGAAGGACGTGTTCTTCCAGTAGGCGCGCGACCCGCGCGGGAAGAGGTCGTCCATCGCCGACTGCCAGGAGGTCCACGGCACCAGGCCGGACTCCTCGACGTCGGGGGCCGCCGCGGACCGGAGCTCGCCGACCAGCCGTTCGCCGTCCTCCGCCTCCGGTCCCGCCCAGGCCGCGCCGACGATGAGGACCGGCTCCGTCCCCAGCTCCAGCTCCGGGGGCGGGGCGAGCACCGTGACGATCGACTGCAGGTCGTCGGGCAGCTCCCGCGTCCACGCCTCCCACGTGCGCAGGGCGGTACGCCACCGCGGCAGCGTGTAGACGAGGTTGGCCCCGTAGACCTCCGGTCCGAGCGGGTGGGCACGGAAGACGAAGGAGGTGACGACGCCGAAGTTACCGCCGCCGCCGCGCAGCCCCCAGAGGAGCTCGGGGTCGTCGGCGGCGCGGACCCGGCGGCCGTCGGCGGTGACGACGTCCGCGTCCACGAGGTTGTCGACCGCCAGGCCGTGGGCGCGGGTGAGCCAGCCCATGCCCCCACCGAGGGTGAAGCCGCCGACACCGGTCTGGGAGACCACCCCGAGCGGCACGGCCAGGCCGAGCGGTGCGGTGACGGCGTCGACGTCCGCGAGCGTGGCCCCGCCCCCGACGCGGACCGTCGCGTCGTCGGCCTCGGACACCTCGACGGAGCGGAGGGCGCCGAGGTCGATGACGACGCCGTCCGCCACCGTGCCGTTCCCCGCGACGCTGTGCCCGCCGCCGCGCACCGCGAGCGGGAGCCCGCGGGACCGCACGAGGGCGAGCACCGTCGCGACGTCGTCCGCGTCGGCGACCCGGACGACGAGCGCCGGCGTGAGGTCGACCATCCCGTTCCACACCCGGCGTGCCTGGTCGAAGCCCGGGTCCTGCGGCGAGAGGACCAGGCCGCGGACCGAGCTGCGCAGCCGGTCGACGTCGTCCCGAGCAACCATCGCATGCCTCCTCGCGTGCGACTCGTCGTCGAGCCGGGGCCGTGCGGCCGGGGCCGAGGCGGGTCGTGCCGAGAATCTTCCAGCAGCGCCAGGACCGAGGTCAATGGTCGGGCAGGGTCAGCCGGGGAGGACCGCGAGGACGCCGCGGACGAGGGTTGCGGTCGCCCCCACGAGGACGACGACGACGGCGGTGCGCCGGGACGTCCGCGGGGAGACGACGCGGGCGACGCGGCCCCCGACGACCACCCCGAGGGGGACCGCGGCGACCGCTGCGACGACGAGCGGCCACGGCGAGCCGGTGGACGGCGCGGGCGAGGCCCCGGCCACGACCTTGGTGAGGACCGAGACGGTGCCCATCGTGAGGAAGATCGGCTGGAGGGTCGCGGCGAAGGTGTGCTGCGCCCACCGCGTCGCGTGGGCGTAGATGAGCATCGCCGGGGCCGCGACACCGACCGCGGTGTTGAGGAACCCGCCGACCACCCCCGCGGTGGGCGCCGCCGCCCCGCCCAGGTCCGGCAGCCGGGGGGTGAGGTAGGTGACGGCGAGGGCGAGGAGCAGCGCCGCGCCGATGATCACCTCCAGCCAGCCGACGTCGACCGCGATGACGAGCAGGGCAGCGGGGACGGAGCCGAGGACGATCGTCGGGGCGATCCGCGCGAAGCGGGACCAGTCGATGTCCGCACGCATGGCGAGGGTGAGGAAGAGGGCGGAGACGACGGTCGTGACGTTGGTGAGCAGCACGCCGGCGACCGGCCCGACGAGCAGGACGAAGGTCGGTGAGACGACCATGCCGGTGCCCATCCCGCTCGTGCGCTGCAGCACGCCGCCGAGCACGACGGCGGCGACGACGACGAGCAGAGCTGCGGGATCCACGTCCGGTCGTCGCGCCTCAGGTGCCGCAGTAGGTGACGCACGGTCCGCTGCCCTGCGGTGCAGGCTCTGCGTAGCGCTCGAGCCCGGGGCGCGGGGTGTACGGCTGGGTGACGGCCGCGAGCAGCCGGCTGAACGGCTCGAGGTCACCGGCGGTGGCGGCGTCCAGGGCGTCGTCGACGAGGTGGTTGCGGGGGACGTAGGTCGGGTTGACCCGCGCCATGACGTCGGCCCGGGGGGCGAGCCGCTGCCAGCGGGCGAGCCAGGCGAGGAGCGCGTCGTCGTCCACGAGCGTACGCAGGGGGGCCTGGTCGCCGCGAGCCGCCGTGGTGAGGTGCCGGAAGAAGGACGTGTAGTCGGTGCCCCGCCGGGCCAGCAGGGAGAGGAGGTCCGCGATGAGCGGGGTGGCGGTGGTGTCGTCCACCTCCGGCGGCAGGCCGAGCTTGGCGCGCATCCCCGAGGTCCAGGCGGTGCTGTGCCGCGCCGGGAAGGCGGAGACGACCGCGGTGAGGGCGGCGGCCGCGGCGTCCTCGTCCGCGTCGACGAGGGGGAGGAGTGCCTCCGCGAACCGGGCGAGGTTCCACTGCGCGACCGCCGGCTGGTTCCCGTAGGCGTATCGGCCCTGGTGGTCGATGGAGCTGAACACGGTGGCGGGGTCGAACGCGTCGAGGAAGGCGCACGGGCCGTAGTCGATGGTCTCACCCGA
>DAHVRG010000156.1 GCA_027322565.1 Georgenia sp. | reverse complement strand
AGGTGGGCTGTCGGTGTCGGTGTCGGTGGGGGGTGGGGTGGGGACCGGGTCGGTGGCGCGGGCGGCGACCCAGCGTTCGGCGACGCTGCGGACGTGGCCCACCACCCCCGCGGCCCAGAGGGCGGCCAGGGCGTGGTCGGTGTCGTGCGCGCCGTCGCCGTCGTCCTCGTCCGGCCCGTACCGCAGCACCGGGAGCAGCGCCTCGGCGACGATGTCCTCGATCTCGGCGACGAACCCGCGCAGCGCGCCGGCCGTGGCCGTCGCCTCCGGCTGGGTGACGAAGGTGTACACCCCGGCGGAGGACTCGACGATCTCGAGGTAGACGTCGACCATCGCCGCGATCCGGTCGCGGGGGCGGGTGACCCGCTCGCTCACCTCACCGAGGGCCGTGCGCAGGTCGTCGAGGACGGCGGCGCCGACCGCGCCCTGGAGGCCGGACTTGTCGGTGAAGTACCGGTAGAGGATCGACTTCGAGGTCCCGATCTCGGCGGCGAGGTCGTCCATCGACAGGTCGGGGCCGCGGTGGTGCACCGCCCGTCGGGCCGCCCTGACCAGCTCGGCGCGCCGTGAGCTGCGGTGGGCGGCCCAGCGCGCGTCTCGGCCGTCGACGCGCACGTCGTCGTCCGGGGAAGATGTGCTCGGCATCACGAGACCGAGAGTATCAGGTACTCTGAGTCTCACGTTGCCAGGGACGTTCGTCCCCACCCGCACACCGAAGGAACAACGCCGTGACCTCAACCATCCGCCCGGCCGTCGTCGTCGGCGCGAACCGGATCCCGTTCGCCCGCGCCGGCGGCAGCTACGCCGCCTCGTCGAACAAGGACATGCTCACCGCCGCGCTCGAGGGTCTGGTCGCCCGCTTCGGGTTGGCCGGGGAGCGGCTCGACGACGTGAGCGCGGGCGCCGTCCTCAAGCACTCGCGCGACTTCAACCTCGCGCGGGAGGCCGTCCTCGGCTCCTCGCTCGACCCGCACACCCCCGCCTTCGACGTCCAGCGCGCCTGCGCCACCGGGCTGGAGGCGATCCTCGCCGTCAGCAACAAGATCGCGCTCGGGCAGGCGGAGGTCGGCGTCGGCGGTGGTGTCGACTCGACGTCCGACGCCCCGATCGTCGTCTCCGACCGGCTGCGCCGCATCCTCCTGCGCGCCTCCCGCGCGAAGAGCCTGCCGGAGCGGCTCAAGGCGCTCGCCGCGATCCGGCCGCGCGACCTCGCGCCGGTCGCCCCGGACACCGCCGAGCCGCGCACCGGCCTGAGCATGGGCCAGCACCAGGCCATCACCACCGAGCGGTGGGGCATCACCCGCGAGGCGCAGGACGAGCTCGCGCTGCGCTCCCACCAGAACCTCGCCGCCGCCTACGAGCGCGGCTTCTTCGACGACCTCATGACGCCCTACCGCGGCGTGACGCGCGATGAGTTCCTCCGCCCGGACACCTCGCTGGAGAAGCTCGGCAAGCTCCGCACCGCGTTCACCGCGCCGGGCAGCGACAACCCGACGATGACGGCCGGCAACTCCACGCCGTTGACCGACGGCGCCTCCACCGTGCTGCTCGCCGCCGAGGAGTGGGCCACCGCGCGCGGCCTGCCGACCCTCGCCCGCGTCGTCGACGCCGAGACCGCCGCCGTCGACTTCACCGAGGGCGCCGAGGGGCTCCTCATGGGCGGCTGCTACGCCGTCCCTCGGCTGCTCGACCGCCGCGGCCTCACGCTCGCCGACTTCGACTTCGTCGAGATCCACGAGGCCTTCGCCTCCACCGTGCTCGCCACGCTCGCCGCCTGGGACGACGCCGCCTTCTGCCGCGAGCGCCTCGACCGCGAACCGCTCGGCTCCGTCGCACCGGACCGGCTCAACGTCACCGGCTCCTCCCTCGCTGCCGGCCACCCGTTCGGCGCGACCGGCGGCCGGATCGTCGGCACGCTGGCCAAGCTCCTCGCGGAGAGGAAGGCCGAGACCGGCAGGCCCGCCCGCGGCCTCATCTCCGTGTGCGCCGCCGGCGGCCAGGCCACCGCGATGATCCTGGAGGCCTGATGAGCGACAAGTACCTCGACCTCGTCTCCGGCGGCTGGGGCCGCTCCCTGGCCAAGAAGCTCGGGCTGCCGCAGCCGGTCCCGCTGCGCCGCACCGACCCCGACAGCGTCGACCGGCCGCTCGTGCCCGGGCCCGTCCTCGTGCTCGACGGCGGGGCCTCGGTCCGCGCCGCCGACACCGTCGCCGAGAACCTCCTCGGGTGGGAGCTCGACGTGCGCCGCGACCCCGACGAGCTGGCCAAGGGCCGCCGCTGGGGCGCCGTCGTCATCGTGCTCACCGAGCTCGCGTCCCCGGCGGACCTCGGCGGGCCCGCCCTCGCCCTCGGCGGCGTGCTCCGCCGGATGGCTCCCGGCGGGCGGGTCGTCACCCTCTCCCGGCGTGCCGACGACGCCGGCGACCCCGCCGTCGTCGCGGCCCGCCTCGGCGTCGACGGCTTCCTCCGCTCGCTCGCCAAGGAGCTGCGTGCCGGTGCGACGGCCAACGGCATCGTGCTCGGCGACGACGTCCCGGTGGGGGCCCCCTCGGCGCTCGGAGCCCTGCGGTTCCTCCTCTCCGCCCGCTCCGCCTTCGTCGCCGGACAGCTCCTGCCCGTCGGCTCCGCCGACGGCGCGGTCCCGGCGGACTGGTCCCGCCCCCTCACCGGGCGGGTCGCCGTCGTCACCGGGGCGGCCCGTGGGATCGGTGCCGCCATCGTCGCGGTGCTCGCCCGGGACGGCGCCCACGTCGTCGGGGTCGACGTCCCCGCGGCGGGCGAGTCGCTCAGCCGGGTGATGAACTCGGTCCGCGGCAGCGCGCTGCAGCTCGACATCACCGCCCAGGACGCCGCCGCACGCATCCTCGACCACGTCCGCGAGCGCCACGGGCGGCTCGACGTCGTCGTCCACAACGCCGGGATCCTGCGCGACAAACTGCTCGCCAACATGACCCCGGACCGCTGGGACGACCTCCTCGCCGTCAACATCCTCGCCCCGCTGCGGATGAACGAGACGTTCGTCGAGGCGCTCGGCGAAGGCGGCCGCATCATCTCGCTGTCCTCGACGTCGGGGATCGCGGGCAACCGCGGGCAGACGAACTACGCCACCGCCAAGGCGGGGATCATCGGCATGACGCGTGCCCTCGCCCCGCGGCTGGCCGCGAACGGGGCCACCGCGAACGCCGTCGCGCCCGGATTCATCGAGACCGACATGACGGCGAGGATCCCACCCGTGCCACGGCAGGTCGCCCGGCGCGCGAACTCCCTGCAGCAGGGTGGCCGTCCGGTGGACGTCGCGGAGGCCATCGCCTTCCTCGCCTCGCCGCAGGCGGGCGGGATCAACGGCCAGACACTTCGGGTGTGCGGGCAGAACCTCGTGGGGCAATGATGCGCGAACAACGACTGGACACGGTCCCGAGCCTCGGCTCCCTCTACAGCAGGGCACTCGCGGCCACCGCCCGGACCACGATGAGCCGGCGGGCGGCCGCGGACCGGCTGCCGGAGGTGGCCTACGTCGTCGACGGCCTGCGTGCCGACCCGGCCGCGCTCTCGGCCTACCAGGAGCTCCTCGGTGAGCCCGGCACCGACGAGCTGCCCGCCGGGTACGTCCACGTGCTCGCCTTCCCGCTGGCGATGGCGCTCATGGTGCGTCCGGACTTCCCACTGCCCGTGCTCGGGATGGTCCACCTGACCAACCGGGTCGAGCAGCACCGTCCGGTGCTGCTCGGCGAGGAGCTGACCGCGAGGGCGCAGGCGGGCTCGCCGCGGGCGCACCGCAGGGGCACGCTCGTCGACCTCGAGGTCACCGTCCGCGCCGGCGGGGAGACGGTGTGGGAGGGCGTGTCGACCTACCTCGCCAAGGGGACCCGGCTGCCCGGTGCCGCCCCCGAGGAGCCGCCGTCGCCGTCCGCGCCGGAGGGCGGCGACGTCGTCGCCGTGTGGTCCCTCGGCACCGACACGGCCAAGCGCTACGCCGAGGTGTCCGGGGACCGCAACCCGATCCACGTCTCGCGGGTCGGGGCGAAGGTCTTCGGCTTCCCGCGGCCGATCGCCCACGGCATGTACACCGCCGCCCGGGCCCTGGCCCAGCTGCGCCGCCTCCGCGGCGACGCGTTCACCTGGGAGGTGGAGTTCGCCAAGCCCGTGCTCCTGCCCGGGCGGGTCGCGCTGGCGGTCGACCCGCGCGGGGAGACGGTGCGGTACACGGGGCGGCACCCGAGGTCGGGCAAGGTCCACCTCACCGGGACGGTGACGCCGCGCCCCTGAGCGCTCCGGCGTCCGTCACCCGGCGTCCTCGACGAGCCGCTTGAGGGCGTCGAGGTCCCGCTCGACCATCGCCGTGTCCCGCTCGAGCTCCTCCTCGGAGAGGTCGCGCGGGCGCAGCGTGAAGACGACCTCGGCCCCCTCCGGGTGCGGGATGACCCGAAGGGGGTTGGACACCACCTCCCCGGAGGGGAGCCGCACGTCGTGGTCGAGCACCCCGTACGGGTTGCGCGGCGCGAAGGTGACCGTGACCCGGCCCATCGGGGACTCGACGACGAGCGTGTCGCCCTCCCGGTGCACCTTCCCCCGGGCGAGCCCGGCCGCCCACCGGGGAAGGTTGTCGGGGTCGGCCGCGACCTCGTAGACCCGCTCCGGTGACGCCGCGACGATCCGGCTCAGGTGTCGGCTGCCCATGGCGTCAGTGTGGCACCGGCGCTGGCCGCGGGCTGCTCAGCCGGTCGTCTCCACGGGGGCGGGCGCCGCGCCCGCCGGGACCCGCGCGATCCGGCGGCGGCTCGACGCCACCGCGACGGCGGCACCGACGACGATGAGCACGGCACCGGCCCAGCCGAGCGGCGAGATGAGCTCACCGAAGGCGAGCGCCCCGAGGAGCATCGCGACGACGACCTCCCAGTAGGACAGCGCCGAGAGCTCGACGGCGCGCAGGTGCTTGCCGGCCAGGACGAGCAGGCCGAGGGCGAGCAGCCCGCAGACGAGGAAGAAGCCGACCGCCCAGACCCAGTTCTGCGCCGTCATACCGGAGAGGTCGGGCCGGGTGACGAGGACCATGCCGGCGGTTCCGAGGCCGCCGAAGGTGAAGTTCCAGAAGCTGCGGACGTCCGACGGCATGTCGGCGCGGTACCGGTAGCACAGCAGCGCGGCGCCGTAGAGGACACCGGACACGGCGGCGAGGACATCGCCGAAGAGCTGCTGGTCGCTGACGTCGAGCGGGTCGGCCTCGATGAGGCCGGCGGCCAGGATCATCCCGGCGAAGCTGATGACGACGGAGGTCAGCTCGGGCCCGTTGGCGCGCTCCTTGAGGAAGATGCGGGCGAGGACGGTCGCGACGACCGGCCCGAGGTAGTGGAGCGCGACCGCCCGCGCCAGGTCGGTGAGCACCGTGGCCGAGAGGTAGGTGGCGAGCGAGAGCCCGAGGAAGACGCCACCGAGCACGACGGACCAGGAGAGCCGGGTACGGCGCAGCGCGCCCAGCCGCCGGCCGACGGCGAGGATCGTGAGCATCCCGAGCGCACCGACGGTCATCCGGCCGAGGGTGAGGGCCTCGCCGATGACGGCTCCGGGCGGGGTGGACATCCGGCCGAAGACGCCGGCCAGGCCCATCGCCGTCGCGGACGCGATGATGGCGACGACCCCGAGCCGGTGGCGCATCCGCAGCCCGGCGCGGGCGGCGTCCCGTGGGGTCGGGACCTGCTGGCGGGGGTGCGCGGAGGGGCGCGCAGGGACGTCGGTGGGCGCAGCCAAGCGAACTCCTCAGGGCGGTCGCCGGCAGAGCCGGCGCAGGGACGGGGGACGTTCCCCGCTCTGTCATGTGACCTGAGAGTTTTCGCGGGCGGTTGCCCGGATTTCACCGTCGGTGAGCCTGGTGGCTGCTTTCCAGAGGTGCCTCGCCGCGGCGGTATCGGGTGCCTGAGAGATTCCCGGGGAGGTTGCTCCTTCGGCGCCCGCACGAAGCGGGACTCTCCCGCCGCGAGTCGATGGCTCTTGAGTTGTACCTCCAACCATCTCATACCCGCGCGCGCCGGTCGACCGTGCCGGCCGTCACGCCCCTCCCTCGCCCGGGGACGCCGGCACCCGGCCCTCGGGTGGTCCGGCGTTCGGGAGCGGGGCGGGACCCGGCTGGTTGCCGCGCCCCCCGCGCCGGGCCAGGATCGAGTGTGGCCGAGGACGTGACAGCCCACGTCGTCGACGCGCTTCCCGGGGTGTTCCGGGGCATCGACCTCGTCGGCGTGCTGCTCAACGGCATCCTCGGCGGCACCATCGCCCGGCGTCGGCGCTTCGACCTCGTCGGCTTCGCCGTGCTCGCCATCATCTCCGCGCTCGGCGGCGGGATGCTGCGGGACACCCTGCTCCAGGCGGGCCCTCCGGTCGCGCTCACCGACCCCTACTACCTCGGTACCGCGCTCGTCGGCGCGGTCGTCGCCTTCCTGCTCCCGCTGCGTGGGCGGTGGTGGAACCGGGCCTTCGTCGTCGCCGACGGCGTCGTGCTCGGCTGCTGGGCCGCGACCGGCGCGACGAAGGCCCTGGCCGCCGGGCTCGGTGTGCTGCCCGCCGTCCTCCTCGGGGTGACGACGGCCGCGGGCGGCGGGATGATCCGCGACGTCGTCGTCGGCCAGGTGCCGGCCATCTTCGGGGGCAACACGCTCTACGCCACCTCGGCGGTGTTCGCCAGCGGCGCGATGATCGTCCTGCACGAGCTGGGGCACGAGACGGTGGGAATGCTTGCGGCGATCGTCGTCGGAGCCGGCGTGAGCATCCTGGCGCGCCGGCGCCGGTGGGTGCTGCCCGACGCGGAGTCGGTGAGCCTCAGCGCGCTGTGGCCGCCTGCGCGTCGCCGGTCGGGAGACCAGGGTCCGGCGGAGTCGCGCCTCGACCGCTGGTGGCGACGTCGCCATCCGCGACGAGGCGCCGAGTAGCCCGCGCATCGGACAAACCGGATGTCCACAGGCCCTGGGCGCTCGCTGTGGGTATGTGCACAACCCTGTGGATCGCTCCTGTGGACAAGTGAACGGCAGGTGAACGAGACCCGTGTCGATCGCTCCCCCGCAAACCTGCGAGGATGCTCCGCATGAGAATTGCAGTGCCGCGGGAGGTCATCGACTCCGAGGGGCGGGTGGCGATCACGCCCTCTGGCGTGCACGAGCTCGTCCGCCACGGCCACGAGGTCGCCGTCGAGAGCGGCGCCGGCGCCTCCGCCTCCATCCGGGACGAGGACTTCGCGGCGGCGGGAGCGACGGTGCTCCCCGACGCCGCCGGCACGTGGGAGTTCGGTGACCTCATCCTCAAGGTCAAGGAGCCGGTCCCGGCCGAGTACGACCTGCTGCGCGAGGGGCAGACCCTGTTCACCTACCTCCACCTCGCCGCGGACAAGCAGCTCACCGAGGAGCTGCTCCGGCGCAAGGTCACCGCGGTGGCCTACGAGACGGTCGAGCTGCCCGACCGCACCCTGCCGCTCCTCGCGCCGATGAGCGAGATCGCCGGCCGGCTCGCCCCCCAGGTGGGCGCGCACACGCTGATGAGCGCCCAGGGCGGGCGCGGTGTGCTGCTCGGCGGGGTGTCGGGCGTGTACTCGGCGCGGGTCGTCGTCATCGGGGCCGGGGTGGCGGGGATGAACGCCGCCGCGATGGCCGTGGGGATGCACGCCGACGTCATCCTCATGGACAAGGACATCTCCCGGCTGCGCCAGGCCGACCTGCTCTACCGCGGCCGGTGCAAGACGGTGATGTCCAACGGGTACGAGATCGAGCGGGCCGTGAGCGAGGCGGACCTCGTCATCGGCTCGGTCCTGCTGCCCGGTGCGCGCACGCCGCGGCTGGTGAGCAACGAGCAGGTCTCCCGGATGAAGCCGGGCTCCGTGGTCGTCGACATCTCCGTCGACCAGGGCGGCTGCTTCGAGGACTCCCGGCCCACCACTCACTCCGACCCGACCTACCGGGTGCACGACACGCTGTTCTACTGCGTCACCAACATGCCCGGCGCGGTCTCCCACACCTCGACGTACGCGCTGACGAACGTCACCGTGCCCTACGCCCTCGCGCTCGCCGACCTCGGGTGGCACGCGGCGATGCGCGCCGACCGGGCGCTCGCGCTCGGACTGGCGACCCATGACGGCGCGCTCGTCTCCGCCCCGGTCGCCGAGGCGCACGGGCTGGAGCACACGCCGCTGGAGGGCCTGCTCGGCGCGACGCCCCAGTGGGTGTAGCGCGCCGGGAAGTGAGCTCTCGACGACAGCTCGGCTGTCGCCGGGAGGTGAGCTCCGGCCGGGAGGTGGGCTCTGGGTGCGGAGGGGGGCTCAGGCGGTGATGAGGACGCCGAGGACCGAGGTGAACATCGCCAGCCCGTCGGTGCCCGAACCGGAGCCGGGGCCGAACCCGGGCTCCACGGCGTGCTCCGGGTGGGGCATGAGGCCCACGATGTTCCCCGCGGCGTTGGTGAGGGCCGCGATGTCGTTGAGCGAGCCGTTGGGGTTGTGGCCCTCGTAGCGCAGGACGACCCGCCCCTCGCCCTCGAGCTCGTCGAGGGTGCGCTGGTCCGCGACGAAGCCGCCCTCGCCGTTCTTCAGCGGGAACGTGACGGTCTGACCCACCGAGTAGCCGGTGGTCCAGGCGGTGTCGTTGTTCTCCACCCGCAGCTGCTGGTCCCGGCAGACGAAGCGCTGGTGGTCGTTGCGGATGAGTGCACCGGGAAGCAGGTGCGCCTCGCACAGGATCTGGAAGCCGTTGCAGATCCCCAGGACGGGCAGTCCGCGGCCGGCGGCCTCGATCACGGACGTCATGACCGGGGCGAAACGGGCGATGGCGCCGCAGCGCAGGTAGTCGCCGTAGGAGAAACCCCCGGGAAGGATGACGGCGTCCACGCCCCGGAGGTCCTCGTCGGCGTGCCACAGCGGCACCGGCTCGGCCCCGGCGAGCCGGACCGCCCGCTGGGCGTCGCGGTCGTCGAGCGATCCGGGGAAGGTGACGACACCGATGCGTGCCCCCTCGGGGCGCACCTCGGGCTCGGTGTCGAGACGGTGCATCACTCGCTCCCGGCGTCGTCGACGGGGGCGACCCGGACGACGTTCTCGATCACCGGGTTGGACAGCAGCGTCTCGGCGGCCCGGCGGGCCTGGTCGAGCGCGGCGTCGTCGACGTCGCCGTCGACCTCGAGCTCGAAACGCTTGCCCTGGCGGACGGAGACGAAGCCGTCCAGGCCGAGGCGCGGCAGGGCTCCGGCGACGGCCTTGCCCTGGGGGTCGAGGATCTCGGGTTTCGGCATGACCTCGACGACGATTCGTCCCATGGTGACTCCTGCTCGGGGGTTCGGACCGCGGCCGAGTCTACCCGCGCCCTCCGGTCAGACCCGGTACTGGACGGTCAGTGGGCATGCCCACACGTCCAGGCCGCCGCGCCCCACCCGGTTGAGCTCGCGGATGACCGCGCGGTGGGCCTGGGCGAAGGTCGTCTCGGTGTAGCGGACGCCGAGGTCGTGGCAGTACTGCCGGACCATCGGCGCCACCCGGCGCAGGTTGGGGCGTGCCATGTTCGGGAACAGGTGGTGCTCGACCTGGAAGTTGAGACCGCCCATGAGGGTGTCCACGCCCCGTCCACCGCTGATGTTGCGGCTCACCAGGACCTGCCGGCGCAGGAAGTCGAGCTTGAGGTCCCGCGGCACCACCGGCATGCCGATGTGGTTCGGCGCGAAGGATATGCCCATGTAGAACCCGAACACGGCAAGCTGGACCCCGATGAACGCCAGGGCCTTGCCCGGGGACAGGACGAGGAAGACGAGCACGACGAAGCTCGTCAGCCGGAAGACGATGAACCCGAGCTCGACCCAGCGGTGCTTGAGCTTCTGCCGGGCGACGGCCCGCCGGATGCCCTGGACGTGCAGGTTGACACCCTCGAGCAGGAGGAGCGGGTAGAAGAAGTAGCCCTGCCTGGTCGTCAGCCACCGGGTGAGCGGGGTCGTGCGCTGCTGCGCGGCGTCGCCGGTGAAGGCGAGGACGCCGGGGGCGATGTCGGGGTCGGCGGCGAGCTTGTTCGGCTGGGCGTGGTGGCGCGTGTGCTTGCGCTGCCACCAGCCCGAACCCATCCCGACGAAGAGGTTGATGACGACGAGCGAGACCCACTCGTTCCACTTGCCCGAGACGAAGATCTGGCGGTGCGCGGCGTCGTGGCCGAGGAAGGCGATCTGCGTCATGAGCACCGCGAGGGCGGCCGCCGTGACGAGCTGCCACCACGTGTCACCGATGAGGACGAACGCCGCCGCCAGGCCGAGGCCGAGGACGGTGAGGGCGATCATCTTCGTCCAGTAGTAGCCGTAGGCCCGCCTGAGCAGGCCCGCCTCCTGGACCTGTTTCGTCAGGGCGGTGAAGTCGCTGACGAACCGGGCGCGGGCGGTTCCGCGCGCGGGTGCCGTGCCGGCGGTGAGGTCTGCAGCCATGGTTCGCGCCTCTGGTTCTCAAGTCGCGAACGTGATTCGCAACACCGTGTACTTCCGTGCAGAAGTCTCCCACGGATCGGCTCGGTGCGCGGGTCGTCCCACTGCGCGGACCCTGCGGAAGGCAGGCGGAGCGGCGGGCGCCGGCTGGGCGGCGGCCGGCGGCGGTCAACCGATGAGCCGCTCGGCGGCCTCGAGGTAGCGCTCCCGGGTGCGCTGGACGACGTCGTCGGGCAGCGGCGGTGGCACCGACGTGCGATCCCACCCGGACTCCGGGGAGGTGAGCCAGTCCCGCACGAACTGCTTGTCGAAGCTCGGCTGCACCCGGCCGGGCGCGTAGCCGTCGGCGGGCCAGAAGCGGGAGGAGTCGGGGGTGAGGACCTCGTCCCCGAGGACGACGGCGCCGTCCGGGCCGATCCCGAACTCCAGCTTGGTGTCCGCCACGATGATGCCGCTGCGGGCAGCCACGTCCGCCGCCCGGGCGTAGACCGCCAGGGTGAGGTCGCGCAGCTCGGCGGCGCGTTCCGCCCCGAGCAGCTCGACGACGGCGTCGAACGTGATGTTCTCGTCGTGGTCCCCCACCTCGGCCTTGCGCGCGGGGGTGAAGATCGGCTCGGGCAGCCGGGCGGCCTCCTCCAGGCCGGGCGGCAGCGCCACCCCGCACACCGCCTGGGTCTGCCGGTACTCGGCCATCCCGGACCCCGTGAGGTAGCCGCGGGCCACGCACTCGACCGGGAACATCTCCAGCCGGCGGCAGACCATCGCCCGGCCGGCGACCTCCGCGGGGACGTCGGTCGAGACGACGTGGTTGGGGACGATGTCGGCGAGCTGGTCGAACCACCACAGGCTGAGCCGGGTGAGCACCTCACCCTTGCCGGGGATGGGCGTCGGCAGGACGTGGTCGTAGGCGCTGACCCGGTCCGAGGCGACGACGAGGACGACGTCGCCGTCGGGGTGCTCCCCGGCAGGCCGGTAGAGGTCGCGGACCTTGCCGGAGTAGACGTGCTCCCAACCGGGCAGCGCCGGCGTGGTCACTGCGCCGCCCGGGCGAGCGCGATGTCGGTGCGGTGCTGGGAGCCCGCCAGCGTGATCCGGGACACGCCGGCGTAGGCGCGGTCGCGGGCCTCCTCCTGGTCCTTGCCGACGCCGACGACCGAGAGCACCCGGCCCCCGGCGCTCACCAGCGAGCCGTCCTCGGCGGTGGCGCACCCGGCGTGGAGCACGTGGACGCCGGGGAGCTCCTCGGCGGCGGCGACCCCGTCGATGACGTCACCGAGCCGGCACACGCCCGGGTACCCCTCGGACGCGACGACTACGGTGACGGCGGCGTCGTCCCGCCACCGCGGCGGAGGCACGTCGGCCAGCGTCCCCGTGGCGGCGGCGTGGAGCAGCTGCGCCAGGGAGGAGGCGAGCCGGGCGAGGACCACCTGGGTCTCGGGGTCGCCGAAGCGGGCGTTGAACTCCACGACGCGCAGCCCGCGTGAGGTCAGCGCCAACCCGACGTACAGCACCCCGGTGTAGGGGGTGCCGCGCCGCGCCATCTCGCGCACGACGGGCCGGGCGACACGCTCCATCACCTGCTCGACGAGGTCCTCCGGCGCCCAGGGCAGCGGGCTGTAGGCGCCCATGCCACCGGTGTTCGGGCCGGTGTCGCCGTCGGCGAGACGCTTGAAGTCCTGGGCGGGGGCGAGGGCGACGGCGTCGGTCCCGTCGCAGACACAGAAGAGGGAGACCTCCGGTCCGTCGAGGAACTCCTCGATGACGACAGCGGGTCGTTCCCCGCCCGGGCTGAAGCTGCGGTCGAGGCAGGCGGCTGCGTGGGCGAGCGCCTCCTCGCGGTCGGAGGTGACGACGACCCCCAGATCG
>DAHVRG010000148.1 GCA_027322565.1 Georgenia sp. | reverse complement strand
TTTTGGCTGAGCACTATGGCGTTTTGGCCCCGTCGTCTAGCGGCCTAGGACACCGCCCTCTCAAGGCGGCGGCGCCGGTTCGAATCCGGTCGGGGCTACAGGTGAAGGCCCCCATCCCTCTGCGGGATGGGGGCCTTCGGCGTCTCCGGGGACCGATCCGCCGGCGGGGAACCGGAAAGTTCCACCCCCCGGACGCTGTCATTCGCGCCTGCTGTCCGCACACCATGGGCACCTACCCGAAGGAGGAGCCCATGAGCGTCAGCCACGGCGCGGACGTCGACGCCCTGCGGGCCGCGTCGCGGACGCTCGCCGACGCCGCGCACGTCCTGTTCACCGTCAACGTCCGGCTCAGTGCCCGCGCCTACGACTTCACCTGGAACGGCCCGGACGCCACACGCTTCCGCGCGCAGTGGGAGGGGGAGTACGCGCCGCAGGTCGACGCCGTGACGCGGGCGCTGAACCAGGCCGCCACGGACATCGCCGAGCAGGCTGCCGACCAGGAGCGGGCGAGCGGCGCGGACGGCGTGCCGTCGCAGGCCACCGTCGGACTGCTGGCCCGCCTGAAGGCCCAGCGCGACGTGCTGGGCATCTTCACCGACGCCTACCAGACGGCCCAGGTGGTCGGTGCCCTCAGCCTCCCGGAGGCCTGGCAGAGCCTCGCCGAGTTCGACCGCGCGTGGCGTGCGAGCGATGCCTTCGCCTCGCCGCTGGCCAAGGCCACCGGCAACGTCCTCGGCACGCTGGGCACCGCGCTCTCCGCCTACGACCTCAGCAGGGGCGTCGTGGAGGGGGACGTGTCCGCCGTCGTCGAGAACGGGGTGCCGCTCGGGACGGCCGCCCTCGTCGCGCGCCACGCCATCTCGGGTGGTGCCGGTGCCGCGGTCTCGGTGTCCTGGTCCGCCGGCATGTGGGCCGGCGGGAAGATCTACGAGGGGATGCAGGGGACGAGCTACGGCGACCGGGTGAGCGAGAACTTCGACGCGGTCTTCGACCGGCTCGGTGTCGGCGGGGTCATCCTCTCGCCCATCGTCACGCCAGTGGTCCTGGCCAAGAGCGGGCTCGACATGCTGCTCGACGACGACGGCGCGCCCCCGATCCCCTGACACCCCCTACGCTGGGCCTGACCGATCCAGGAGGGCGAACGATGCTGCGCGTACGGGTCCGGGGTGCCGGTGTCCCGCCGGTGGTGCTGGGCAGCGGTGACCGGCTGCTCGTCGGGCGCGCACCGGAGGCCGCCCTCGCGGCCGACGTCGAGGGACAGCTGCGGGTGACGACCCTCACCCTGCCGCGGGTGGCGGCGCACGTCTCGCGCGTCGTCGGTGAGGTCACCGTGGGGGATGAGGTGGTCCGCCTGCGCTGGCACGGGTCGACCACCGCACAGCTCTCCAGCCTCTTCGACGCGCCCGGCGGTGCCCGCCGGGTGGCGCTCTCCCAGGGCATGGGCGCGCTGCTGGACGAGGGGGAGAACCAGATCCTGCTCCTCCGCGGGCGGCAGACCGCCGACGGCGCGTTCACCGACCTCGTCATCGTGCTCGACGTCGAGGAGGTCCGCTCCGCACCCGTGGCGCCGCCCGACGACGGTGCGCCGGTCGAGCTCGACGGCGACGTCACCACCAAGGCACCCCAGCTCGAACGCTTCTCCCGCGAGTGGTACGTCGCGCTCGCCCTGGCCGAGCCCTGGCTCACCGGCGCCGACGACTACCCGCGGCCCGCGTCGAACCGCGAGATCTACGAGCGGGTCCTCGCGCTGCGCGGGCACGCGTGGAACCTCGAGCGCCCCCAGCGCGTCGACGACGCCATCCGCGCCGTCGCCCGGCTGGCGTTCGGGCCGGCGGACGACCCGTTCACCGCGACGGCCGGCCGCGTGCAGAACGTCCGCTTCGCCGTCGGCCGCCGAGCTGCCGAGGTGCGCCTCGTCACCACCGAGGACCTCGACCTCGTCACCGCGGCGATGGCGCAGGGGCACGGGCTCAACCCCGGCAAGCTCCTCGAGGCGGGCAGCCACTAGCGGCAACGGGCGATGTGCCGCCATGGCGGGCGCCGACACGGCGACGTCATGGAAGAGCTCCGCGGGCTGCGCCGCGGCGGCCCAGCCCGGCGCGGTGACGTGCGCGGACGTCGTTGCGTGACGAGAAGGACGGCGGTCGAGCGTCGTCCGGAAAATGTCGATGGCGGAAGTTTCCACCCTGCAGGAGGTGGAGGTCGGCGGCGACACCCGTTTATCGTCCTCGTTATCGAACCCCATGACGAGGAGAATTCCCATGAGCCACGACGCCTCGCGTTTCTACGGAATCGACACCACATATGCGCGGGAAAGCTCGCGGCAGATGGATGCCAATGCGCAGGACCTCGGCGCGATGGTCGGCAACATCTCCGCGATGCTCGAGTCCGTCGTCTGGGTCGGCCCCGGCGCCAAGCGCTTCAAGCAGGACTGGGACGGGGCGCTGCGCCCTGAGCTGGAGGCCGCCGGCCGCTCCCTGAGCGAGAACGCCCGGGAGCTCCACCGCCGCGCCGACCTGCAGGACGAGGTCAGCCGCTGACCCGGCGGAACATTCCACCCCGGAAGGCCTGGCGGAACGAAGAATTCACCCGCTAACGTCCGGACAAGCAGCAAGAACAATCACGGAGAAAGGAGGTAGGAAATGTTCCAGGGAGCAGATGTCAGCGGTCTCGACAGAATGGCGCAGAAGGCGCAGGAAGGTGCCGACTACGCCAAGAAGGTCGCGATGGCGCTGAAGATCCTGGTCAAAGCGCTCCGGGCGATGTCGTGGACCGGCTGGGCCGAGGCGTACGCCCGGTACCTCCAGACCGTGGTCATCCCCTGGGTGGAGACCACCGCGGAGGCGCTGGAGAACTTCGCCGCCGTGCTCCGGTACGCCTCGGCGATCCAGAAGGCGGTGAGCGAGGACTCGCCCACGGTCGCGATCCCGCAGGTGCAGTACACGCCGCCGCAGCTGCCCACCAGCTCGACGGTCGACGCCCCGTCCCTCACCGGCCCGGACACGTCCGTGTCCAACGCCGAGATGCCCACCGTGTCGGTGGGTGACGGCGCCGTCGTCGTCGTCCCGGTGAGCATCGGGGGCACGGCGAGCTCGCTCGGCCAGACCGGCGCCCAGGGGAGTGGTGGTCAGGTGACGACACCGTCCGGGGTCACGGTCGGCTGGGGCGGGGCGACCGGTGCCGCGGGGACGTCGGCGGCAGGGGCGGCCCCCCACACCGCGGTCAGCTCGTCCTTCGGCCCCGTCGGCAGCCCGAGCACCTCGGCGCCGGACGTGTCCGCACCCGCCGTGCCGCCCGGCCCGGCCGGGACGGTCGGCGGGACCAGCGGAGGCGGCCTCGCCGGCACAGGGTCCGGCGGCACTGGTCCCGGTCCCGTCGCGGGCGGGCCGACCGGCCCCGGTCTCGCCGGGGGCGGCAGTGGCCCGGGCAGCGTCGGTGCGGGGGCCGGCTCCGCAGGCGCCGGAAGTGGCCTCGGTCCCACCGGCCTCGGTGGCGGCACCCCGCTCGGGAGCATGACGGGCAGCAGCGCGGGCGGTGGCGGTGGCGTCGGCAGCGCGCTCGGCGCCGACTCAGGCCGCGCCGGCACCCCGGGCAACCCCACCGTCCACGCCACTGCCGTGACCGCCGGTTCCGCGGCGGGCGGTGGGCTCTCGTCGCTGGGGGCGCCGGGGGTGGTCGACCAGACCTCGTCCGTCAACCCCGCGGCGCTCGCCGCACCGCTCGGCCTTGCCGGCCTCGGCGCCGCCGGGCTCGGTGCGTTCCGGGGCCGCAGCTCGGGTCCCGACACGGACGACGAGGGAGGCAACCCGCTCGACCTCATCGCCGACTGACCCGACCGACCCACCCACCGGCGCACCGCCGGCGACCTGAACCACAGCACCACCCAGCACCACCGACCGAAAGGACACTGAGATGAGCACCGGAACCCTCTACGGGATGGACATCAACGCTGCACGCGACCTCGTCCGCGTGATGAACAGCGATGCGGACACGATCAGCCAGCTGACCGGCCGCCTGACCCAGCAGCTCGAGGCCACCCCCTGGTACGGCCCCGACGCGCAGCGGTTCCGCGGCGACTGGACGGGCCAGTACGTCCCGGCCCTGCAGAACGTCGTCCGGGCGCTGCAGGAGAACGCGCAGATCCTCGGCCAGCAGGCCGACGACCAGGAGCGCGCGTCCAGCTGACCTCCGCCACGGCAGAGCCCGGGCGGCACCTCACGCAGGTGCCGCCCGGGCTTCGCCGTCCCGGGGACCGGTCAGGGTGTCCCGGCCGACCCGTCCTCCACCGCGCCGTCGTCCGCGTCCGCGGCGGCGGCGTCACCGTGCTCGTGGTCGGTGTCGAGCCGGTCGGGCACCTCGGTGCCCGGCTCGACGACGAGGAACTGCCCCATGAGTCCGATGTCCTCGTGCCGCAGCAGGTGGCAGTGGTACATGTACGGGAACTCGGTGCTCGTGTACTCCTCGAACCGCATGATGAGGCGGTACTCGCGGTGCGGCTCGGTGTAGATCGTGTCCTTGCGCCCGGACAGCTCGGGTGGTGGCGCCTGTCCGTCGACCGACAGCACCTCGAACTGC
>DAHVRG010000143.1 GCA_027322565.1 Georgenia sp. | reverse complement strand
GTCGGCTCCTCGGTGGGCTCCTCGGTGGGCACCTCTGCCTCGACGACGGCGAAGTGCCAGGCGTTCACCCCTCCGGTCTCGGCGGACTCCCACGAGACGAGGATCGCCCCGTCGGCCCGGAGCGGCTCGAGGGCGGCGGCGTCGAGCTCCATCGTCACCGTGTCGCTGCCCGGCTCGACGTCGGCGACGACGCTGCCGAGGAGGCGCCCGCCCATGTCGGGCGCCCACGGCGCAGCCGCGACGTCGTCGGGCGAGCAGGTGGAGAAGCCGAGCTCGTCGCCCTCGCAGCTGGAGACCCAGACCGGGACCATCGCCGGGTCGCCGGTCCACGCGAAGGCACGGACCGTGCCGGGCTCCTCCGCGGCGACCGACAGCGTCACCGACGGGTTGCTGATCTCGACGTCGGTGACGTCGAGCGCCCGGCTCGCCGGCAGCCCGGCGATCGTCACCCCACGCGTCGCGGACTGGTGGATCGTCTGCGGTGACTCGACACCGCGCAGGGCCGTGTCCGGGATGGTCGGCTCCCGCGGCTCCGTGGGCCGGTCGGCGGGTGGCTGGTAGCCCTCGAGGTAGGCGTGGCCCCACCGGTAAGGCTCGGACTGCTGGCTGCCGAACGGTGACCATGCGTTGCGGGTGTCGCCGATGAAGTCCTGGTTGTCGGAGTCGTACGGCGTGATGTTGAGCCCGAGGTACGTCGGGTCGACCGCAGTCTCCCCGGGCACCCCGGTGGGGGCTGCGCTGGGAGCGCTTACGGCCGCCGGGAGGTTCGCCAGCGGGATCTTCACCTCGACCGTCCACCGGCCGCCCTCGTAGCTGCCGTCCTCGTTGCGGCTCACCGCGACGGCGACCTCCTGGCCGGGTGAGTTCGGGCCGTCCTCGACCGTGTCGGCCAGCGGCCCGGAGGAGAAGCCCTGGTGGTTGTCGGCATCGCGGCTCCAGCACGGGCCGTCCGGCCCCTGTCCTGCGCTGCCCGCCGGATCGTCGGTGAAGGGCATGATCCCGCTCTTGAAGGTCGTCGAGGTGTCGCGGGAGGTCGCCTGCGGGTCGAGGAGCACCTCGACCGAGTCGACGAGCCAGTGGCCGAAGCACCGCTCGGGTGTGGCGGCTGCGCTCGCGACGTCGTCGACCACCTCGGCGAGGACGTAGAGCGCGTCGTCGTGCCAGGCGAGGCGGGCGGTGCTGCCGGCGCCGCAGTCGGTGCCGTCGGGGGCGCACTCCTGACCCTCCCAGCGGCGGCCGATGTCGACCGGGTCGCCGTACCCGTCGTCCGCCACACCGTCGACCGCGGGCGCCTCCCCGGCCTGTGGGACGACGGAGGTGGGCACGACGTGGGCCCGCAGCGTCTCGCTGCTCTGCGGACCGTCGGTGACCGTGGTGACCACCGGGACCTCGGCGACGTAGCCCCCGGGGTCGTCCGGGTCCGTGTGGGTGAGGACGAGCTCCACCCGGGTCTGCGCACCCGGGGCGAGGTCGGTGAACGCCACGGGGTCGGAGGCGGCGAGGCCCGCGCCGACGTCGAGGGAGACCGCGCCGTCGGCCGGCTGCGCCGTGCGGTTGGTGACGACGACGGGCACGGTCACCGACTCCCCCGCGCCGACCTGCGTCTCCGCGGCGGAGCGGCCCGCCACGAACGTGTACTGCTCGGCCCACTCGTCGTAGGCGGCGTAGTTACCCCAGCGCTCGAACCGTCCCTCGACCCCGGCGATGACCTCGACGCGCGTGTCGTTGTACGCCGTGACCTCGCCGTTGTCGAAGTGCGCGGCGAGCCGGTAGCTGCCGAAGGTGGCGTCCTCACCGGGGGTGACGGTGAAGGTGGCGCTCGCCTCGTCCTCCGTCGTGACCGGCCCGAGCTCCTGCGGCTCGGAGACCGTCCAACCCCCGGGGACCTCGAGCGTGACCTCACCCGCGGCGACGGTGGCGCCGCCGGACCGGCTCGTCACCGTGACCTCGAAGGGCTCGCCCGGGGCCTGGAAGTACGCGTCGGGCGTGACGGTCCAGGTACTGCCCAGCGGCATGCCGCCGGGGTCCGGGAGGACCGAGCCGAAGAGGATGGCGTCGTCGCGGGCGTTGGCCTCCGTGCCGTTCGGCTGGAACGGGACGAGGGAGTGCGCGATGCCGTAGCGCAGGCACTGCGGCTCCCACACGTCGACCTGCTTGACGCGCGCCTGGGTGGGGTGGGCGCGGTTGCCCTCGCGGCCGACGTGCGCCCATGTCATCGGGGTGCCCGGATCCTGGCCCTGGACGTTGCCGGGCAGCCACGCGTACGGGGAGTCGTAGCCGCTCCACGTGCCGACGACGGTGAACGGGTTGGTCGGGGCGGGGACGAAGCCGGCGTTGCACTGCGGTCCGTCGGAGCCGCCCTCGCCCTCGGTGCTCGCCCCCGACGTGATGACCTTGACCTGCCAGACGTCGACCGCGTCCGGCCCCTCGAGCTGCTCCGGGTACATCGCCGGGTCGGCGGCAGCCGCGGCAGCCTCCCAGATCAGCCGTCCGGCGGTCTGGTGGTGACCGTGGCCGACGGGTGCGGGTGAGAACCCGGTGAGGATCTCGGGCCGGGTCTGCCGGATCACGTGGACGACCTGGCGCTTGACGTCCTGGTTGCCCCAGACCTCGGCGGTGAGGGCGGCGCTGGTGTTGTAGAAGAAGTCGACGGCGTCGATGTTGTAGATGTCGACGGTGCCGGAGCGGTAGTGCGAGGCGCGGTCCTCGTTCTCCCGGCGCAGCCCGAGCGCCGGACCGGACTCCTCGCCCACGGAGTTGGAGCCGCCCTCCCCTCGGGTGAGCATGATGAGCCCGCAGCGCACGTCGTACCGGTCGTGCCACACCCCGCAGGGGGTGGTGAAGCCGGCGTCGTCGTCCGGGTGGGCCCAGATGCCCATGACGTCGACCTTGTTGGGGTCGACCTCCGTCGAGACGCTCGGTGCGGCCACCGTGAGCGGTGGCGCGCCCTGCCCGGACGCGGCCGGCGCGACGCCGACGAACGCGATCGCGGCGAGCGCGCTCGCTGCCAAGGCTCGTCTCATGCTCATCCCCCTCATCGGGCAGACGGCTCCGTCTGCACGGACACCCGGCACCGGGCGTAGTACCGTCGAACGTAGCGAGGCCCGTCCGGGCACGCAACCATGCCTGCCGGGGACCGGCCGGCCTCAGTCCTTGACCGCGCCCTCGAGCATCCCGCGGATGAAGTGCCGCTGGAGGAAGAGGTAGAGGACGACGGTCGGCAGCGCGACGAGGACGGCGCCGGCGGCGAGGAGGACGGTGCCCTGGGTGTACTGGCCCTGGAAGAGGGCGAGCCCGAGCGGCGCGGTGCGCAGGTGCTGGTTCGGGGACATGACGAGCGGGATGAGGAACTCGTTCCACGTCCACATGAAGGTGAGGAGCACGAGCGTGACGACGGCGGGCCGGGCCACGGGCAGGAGCACCTGCCACAGCACCCGGTGGTGCCCGGCACCGTCGAGCCGCGCGGCCTCGAGGATCGAGCGGTTCGCGCCCCGGAAGTAGGCCCGCATCCAGAACGTCCCGAAGGCCACCGACTGCGCGACCTGGGGCAGCGCGATGCCCCAGTAGGTGTTTGTCAGGCCGACGGCCTGGAAGTCGAAGAAGAGCGGGACGACGATGGCCTCGGTCGGCACCATGATCCCCACGAGGAAGGCGTAGAACAGGATCCGCGAACCGGGGAAGGAGAAGGCCCCGAGCGCGTACCCCGCCATGATCGACAGCACGGCGGCGCTCACGACGACGATGCCGGCGACGACGACGGAGTTCGTCATGTACTCCCCGAACCTGCCCTGCTCCCACGCCCGGGTGAAGTTCTCCCAGTGCGGCCCGCTCCGCGCCGCGGCGTCCTGCGGGGTCTCCGGGGACAGTGCGGTGCTGAGGACGGTGATGATCGGTCCGAGCGCGAACGCTGCGAAGACGACGAGGATGACGTAGTTGCCGATCCGTTCCCCGGCCGAGATCCTCATCGCTCCCGCTCCCCGATGAGGTTGACGGCGAGGTTGATCCCGAAGATGAGGACCGTGAGGACGATCGCGACCGCGGCCGCCGACCCGACGTCCCCCTCCATGAACGCGCGCCGGTAGACGACGTAGCTCGGCACCGTCGTCGACCTCCCGGGCCCGCCGGAGGTCGTCACGTAGACGAGGTCGAAGGTCTTGAGCGCCGCGATGATCGTCAGCGTGAGCGCCACGACGATCTCGGCCCGGACGGAGGGGACAGAGATGGCGAAGAAGGAGCGCACCGCTCCCGCGCCGTCGAGCGTGGCGGCCTCGTAGAGGTCGTTCGGGATCCGGGCCATCCCGGCCATGAGCAGGACGGTGACCAGCCCGGTGCACACCCACGTGCCGACGAAGCCGACGGCCGGCAGGGTCCAGGTGAAGTCACCGAGCCAGGCCCGGGTGAGCCCGCCGAGCCCGACGGCCTCGAGCACGGCGTTGAGGGTGCCGTCGGGGGCGTAGATCCGCCGCCAGGCCACCGCGACGACGACCATCGCGATGACCTGGGGGAGGAAGACGACGGTGCGGAAGAACGGCAGCCCGCGGACCTTGCCGCGGACGAGGACGGCCGCGAGCACGAGCCCGATCGCCAGCGGGAGGACCGCGAAGAAGAAGATGAGCACGAGCGCGTGCCAGAACGCCTCGCGCAGCTGCGGGTCGGTGACGACCGAGACGTAGTTGTCCACGCCGACGAAGCTCGCCAGCGTGAGGCCGTCCCAGTCGTACAGCGAGATCTGCGCGGCTCGGCCCAGCGGATAGAGCAGGAAGGTGGCGTAGACGACGAACGCGGGGGCCAGGAAGAGGTACGGGGTCAGGCCGAAGAGGCCCAGCCGTCGGCGCGGGCGGCCCTGCCGGGCCGCCCGCGTACCGGGCGCCGCCGTGTCGCGCGTGCTCACTGCGTCGAGGCGACGAACTCGCTGTAGTCGGCCTCGAGGGCGGCGAGCAGCCCGTCGACGTCGAGCTGTCCGCCGAGGAAGGACTGCAGGCTCTGCCCGAGGGTGTCGCCCATCGTCGGGGTCGCCCAGTCGAGGTAGGGCACGAGCGCGCCCTCCTCGGTGACCTCGGCGTAGGCGGCGTAGATGTCGGCCTGCAGGCCGCCGTCGGGCATGTGCTCGGCGGTCTCGACCACGGGCATGTTGCCCGTCTCGGCGAGGACGGCCATCGCCTCCTCGCTCGTGATGAAGTCGATGTAGGCGGCGCCGACGTCCGGGACCTCGGAGGACGCGGTGATCGCGAACGGGATTCCGGTGCCGCCGGTCGTCACCTTCGGGCCGCCCGCCTCGGTGGGCGGCGGGGCGAAGAATCCGGCGTCCTCACCCATCGCGGCCTCGATGTCGGGGCCGAGCCAGGAGCCCGCCATGAGGTAGACGCCCTCACCCTCGGTGAAGGACTGCCACACGGCGTCGTAGTCGGCGCCGTTGAAGCCGTCGTTGAAGTAGCCGGCCTCGACCCACGCGGCGAGCTCCTCGGCGGCGGCGCGGTTCTCGTCGGTCTCCCAGCTCGCCCCCTCGTTGCCGAAGCCCAGGGCGCGGATCTCCTCGGGGTCCACGTGGGCGCCCTGCACGGGGCCGAAGACGTGTCCGGCGGGCCACTGGTCGAGGTTGCCGAGGAGCAGCGGGGTCTGCCCCGCCTCGCTGATGGTGGCGAGCTGCTCGCCGAGCTCGGCCCAGGTCTGCGGCACCTCCAGGCCCAGCTCCGCGAGCTTGGACTTCGAGTAGTACACGCCGACGACCTCACCGACCTGCGGCAGGGCCCAGATGGAGCCCTCGCCGAAGATGACGCCGTCCTCGGAGTAGCGGGTGTTCTGCAGCACCGAGTCGGAGAACCGGTCGGTCCAGCCGTAGGCCTCGGCGTAGTCGTCGAGGTTGCGCAGCTGGCCGGCTGCGACGTACTGGCCCATCTGGGAGCGCGAGTTGTTCACCTGGGTGACGTCGGGGGCGTCGTCGCCGGTGAGCGCCAGCCGCAGGGTGGTGGTGAGGTCGTCGTTGGACATGGTGTTGCGCTCGATGGTGACGTTCGGGTAGCGCTCCATGAAGGCGGCGTTGAGCTGCTCCATCTGCTCGTTCTGCCCGCCGCGGACCTCCTGGTCCCACACGACGAGGGTGACGTCGCCGAGCTCGGAGATGTCCGTGCTCACCTCCCCGCCCGTCTCCCCGCCGGCGGTCGTGGGTGCGTCCTCGCCGCCCCCGCCGCTGCCCGGGGTGCAGGCGGCGAGCGCCAGCGCCGCCACGGCCGCGGTGACGACGGTCCGGTGTGTCCGGTGTCGACTCATGTTCCTTCTCCTTGGGCGTCGGGCGGCGGGGGCCGCCGGTGTGTCCTTCATAAGCTAGAGGTCCGACTCGAGCGCGAAGGTGGCCTCGGCGCGGCGCGTGACCCGGCCCGGACGTGCCGGCAGGACGTCGGGGAGGAACCGGTAGTGCTCGTGCAGCGCCCCGGCCGCCGGGTCCCCGGCCCGGTGGGCGGTGTCGAGCGCGCCCCACCAGTCGTGGAGGTCCCCGATGCCGGGGGCGGCGAGGGAGCCGCCGAAGCCCTGCACCGCGAGGCCGGAGCACAGGGCGGCGAAGCGCAGCCGCTGGGCCAGCGGCCAGCCGGAGAGGCTGCCGCGGGCGAACGCGGCGAGGAACACGTCCCCGGCGCCCGTCGGGTCGATGGCCTCGACGTCGAGCGCCGGGACATGGCACTCCTCCCCGGTACCCGCGTCGACCGCCACCGCGCCGTCGGCGCCCATCGTGACGACGACGAGCGGGACGCGGTCGGCGAGGGCCCGGGCCGCTGCGTGCGGCGAGTCCGTCCCGGTGTAGGCCGTCGCCTCCGCCGCGTTCGGGAGGAAGGCGTAGCAGTCCTCCAACGCGGCCAACCGGGCCGGGTCCCAGCGCTCCGAGGGGTCCCAGCCCACGTCGGCGAAGACGAGCGACCCGGTCGCGGCCGCCGCCCGCCACCACTGCTCGCCGGCGCGGCCGTCGTCGAGGTCGATGATGACGGCGCGGGTCGCCGGCGGCTCACCGATGAGCTCGTCGTAACCCACCGGCAGCGGGTGCCCGTGGGTGACCATCGCCCGGTCCCCCGCGTAGGCCATCGACACGGTGACGGAGGTGTGCTGGGACGGGATCCGGATCGAGCGGGACAGGTCGATCGCCTCGTCGGCGAGGATGTCCCAGCACCAGCGTCCGTAGACGTCACCGCCGAAGCCCGTGGCGAGCCCGGTCGCCAGGCCGAGCCGGCTGGTGGCCACGGCGAGGTTGGCGATGCCGCCGGGCAGCGACCCCATCCCGCCGGCCCACACCTCTGTGCCGGGGCGCGGTCCGGTCGGCATGCCGGAGAAGACGATGTCGAGGAAGAGCGGACCGGAGAGGAAGACGTCGAGGACGCTGCCCTGGGGGGCGTCCTGCGGGTCACCTGCTGCCTCGTCGGTCACGCGGCTGCTCCTCCGGATATGTGGGGTGGACCGTACTCGCCCACCGTTGCGGCACGCCATCCTAGCGGCGCTCGTGCCGGCCCCGACCCGCTGCTGTTACCGTCGCCCCCGTGATCGCCCCAACCCCGGCAGCCGCCGTGCAGCCGCCGTGCCTGCCCGTCCCGGAGGCCTGCTCCGCGTGAAGCTCACCATCATCGGCGGGGGCGGGTTCCGCGTCCCCCAGATCTTCCAGGCCCTGTCCGCCGGCGACGCCCGGCTGCGCGTCGCCGAGCTGTGGCTCTACGACGTCTCGGAGCGGCGCCTCGAGGTGGTCCGCAACGTCTTGGCGCAGCTCGCCGCCACCGCCGCCCAGCCACCGGAGGTCCGGACGACGACGCACCTCGCCGACGCGCTGGACGGCGCCGACTTCGTCTTCTCCGCGATCCGGGTCGGCGGCACGGCCGGGCGGGTGCACGACGAGCGCACCGCGCTGCGCCTCGGCGTCCTCGGGCAGGAGACGGTGGGCCCCGGTGGGCTGGCCTACGCGCTGCGCACCGTGCCCCGGGCGCTGCGCCTCGCCGAGGAGGTCCGCGCCCGCGCGCCCCGCGCGTGGACGATCAACTTCACCAACCCGGCTGGGATCCTCACCGAGGCGATGCGCCGGGTGCTGGGCGACCGCGTCGTGAGCATCTGCGACACCCCGATCGGGCTCATGCGGCGGGTGGCGGCCACCGTGGGACAGGACCCGCGCGCCGTCGGCTTCGACTACGTCGGACTCAACCACCTCGGCTGGCTACGCACGCTCGTCGTCGACGGCCGCGACGTGCTGCCCGACGTCCTCGCCTCGGACGACCTCCTCGACGGCGTCGAGGAGGCCCGCATTCTCGGCTTCGACTGGGTGCGGGCACTGGGCACCATCCCCAACGAGTACCTCTTCTACTACTACCGGCACCGGGAGGCGCTGGCCCGGGTGACCGGCGAGGAGCACACCCGCGGGGAGTTCCTCGACGCCCAGCAGAACCGCTTCTACGACGCGGCCGCCGCCGACCCGGACCGTGCGCTGGAGATCTGGGACCGCACGAGGCACGAGCGCGAGGCGAGCTACATGGGCGAGTCGCGCCCGCGTGAGCAGCGGTACGCCCGGCGCGCCGAGGACGTCGAGGGCGGCGGGTACCAGGAGGTCGCGCTCGACCTCATGACCGGTCTGGCGACCGGTGAGGCCGCGACGATGATCCTCGGCGTCGGGAACGACGCCCGCGGTACCGGCGAGCTGCTCGTCCCCCACCTCACCCCGGACGCCGTGGTCGAGGTGCCCTGTTCGGTGGACCGCGAGGGCGTCCACCCGCACGCCGTCGCTCCGCTGGACGGGGAGATGGCCGGGCTCGTCACCACGGTCAAGGCGAGCGAGCAGCTCGTCCTGCGGGCGCTGGACGAGGGGTCGCGGGAGCTGGCCTGGCGCGCGTTCGCCAATCACCCGCTCGTCGACTCGACGACGGTGGCCCGCCGGCTCGTCGAGGACTACTGCGCCGCCACCCCTGAGGTCGGGGCGCTACTGCGGTGACGGGCCACCCGGCCACCGGGAGCCGCCTCACGCCGCCGGTCGACACCGACTACGGGGTACGGGAGCTCGCGCTCGTCGACCCCGACGGCAACCTCGTCCGGGTGGGCTCGCCGAGACGGTAGGTCGTCTGGCCGTGCGGGTCCTTGGCGAAGGTGAGCACCCGCTCGGGCCGGACGCGCAAGACCCACGCCTCCCCGCCCTCGGACCCGAAGCCGTCGGCGTGCACCTCGAAGCGCCACGCCTCGCCGTACTTGGCGAGGAAGGCGGCGGCGACGGCGGCGAGACCCGGCCCGTCCGTCACCCGCTCGACGCGCCCCTCGAGCACGACGTCGGTGCCGTGCGCCCAGGTGTTCTGGCCGGTGGTGACGGCCACGGCGCGGTTCCCGGAGAGGTTGCGCGCCTTCTGCTCCCGGATCCCGGTGACGACGCACAGCCCGTCCTCGTGCCAGACCCCGACGAGCGGGGTGACGTGCGGCCGGCCGTCGTCGCGCACGGTGGTGAACCAGTAGAGCTCCGCGTCGCGGAGGAGTGCGAGCGTCTCCGCCCACGGTCGGGCGGTGGCCGCGGGGTCGCTGAAGCGGGGGTCGAGCGTCGGTGTCGGCATGCGGGTCTCCT
>DAHVRG010000134.1 GCA_027322565.1 Georgenia sp. | reverse complement strand
GATGACGTCGGCGAGCACGGCGTACGCGCCACCGGTGAGCGCAGGCTGGCCCCCGCGACCTGGCCGGATCGTGACATCCAGCCACGGGGTGGCCAGGACCCGCTGCCGCAGCTCCTCCTCGAGCGGCGAACGCAGCAGGGGCAGGAGGTCGATGAGCGCGCCGCCGAGGACGACGTCGTCGACGTCGAGGAGGTTGACGACGTTCGCCAGCGCGGTGCCGAGCGCCGCGCCCGCACGCTCGACGGCGTCCCGCGCCGGACCGGGCTCGGCAGAGGCCGCAGCGGCGAGGGCCGAGGCCGGGCTGTCCGGCGGCAGCCCGGCCGCAGCGAGCGCCGCGTCGCGTCCCGCGTACTGCTCGAGGCAGCCGACGGCGCCGCAGGTGCAGACCGGACCGGCGGGGTCGACGAGCGTGTGCCCGATCTCCCCCGCCCACCCGTGTCGGCCGACCACCGGCAGGCCGTCGACCACGTACACCCCACCGATACCGATATCGGCGGAGACGTAGAAGAACGTGCCGCTCTCGGCCGGCCGGCCGGGAGCGTCCAGCGCGTGCCCCAGGGCGGCAAGGTCGGCCTCGTTCGCCAGGACCACGCCGGGCAGCCCGTGCAGGTGGTCCGCGACGTCGACCTCCCGCCATCCCAGGTTCGGGGCACGCAGGACGCGCCCGGAACGGTCGACGAGCCCCGGGACCGCAAGGCGCACGCCGACGAGGGAGGTGAAGCCACCGGCGTTCGCGGAGAGCAGGTTCCGGGCGAGCTGCGCGAGCCGACGCAGGACGTCGGCCGGGTCGCTGCCCTCGAGGTGGTCCGGCTCGACCCGCTCGGCGAGCACCTCCCCGCTGAGGTCGACGAGCCGTGCCCCGAGGTAGCTGGGCGAGACCTCAAGCCCGAGCGCTGCCAGCGTCCCGCGGGCGGGGGCGAGGGGGGTCGCGGGCCGGCCCCGGCCGACGACCTGTCGGGGCAGCTCGCGCAGCACCCCGCCGGCGAGGAGCGTGTCGACCAGCCGGGAGACGGTGGACCGGGTCAGCCCGCTCGCTGCCGCGAGCGCCGCACGGGAGACCGGCTCGGGCGAGGCGAAGGCGAGGGAGGCCACGACCGAGAGGTTGCGGTCCCGCAGCGACGCCTGCCCGACACCCGGGTTCCCGGGCGCGGGGGTGATCGGCTCGGGTGGCACACTGGCCTCGGCGACGGTCATGCCTTGACCCTACCGATGTCGCTTGGTTTAGTTCTACGCCGGAACAATCCCGGAACAATCCCGTCCCGAAGGGGTGGCGCATGGCTGCACTCTCCGGTCGGCTCGTCGCGGGTGTCGACAGCTCGACCCAGTCCTGCAAGGTCGTCGTCCGCGACGCCGAGACGGGGCGCCTGGTGCGCTCCGGCCAGGCGAGGCACCCGGACGGCACCGAGGTGGACCCCGAGGCCTGGTGGTCGGCACTGCGCGAGGCGATCTCCCAGGCCGGCGGGCTCGAGGACGTCGCGGCCGTCGCGGTCGGTGGGCAGCAGCACGGGCTGGTCGCCCTCGACGACGCGGGCCGGGTGATCCGGCCGGCGCTGCTGTGGAACGACACGCGCTCCGCGCAGGCGGCCGCGGACCTCGTGCGGGAGCTCGGGGACGGCGACGACGCCGCCGGACGACGGCGCTGGGTGGAGGCCATCTGCTCTGTGCCGGTGGCCTCCTTCACCGTCACCAAGCTGCGCTGGCTCGCCGAGCACGAGCCGCAACACGCCGAGCGCATCGCGGCCGTCGCCCTCCCCCACGACTGGCTCACCTGGCGTCTCGCCGGCACCGGTGCGCTGGAGGACCTCGCCACCGACCGGTCCGAGGCCTCGGGCACCGGCTACTTCGACCCGGCCGGGAACACCTACCGCCGAGACCTGCTCGACCTCGCGCTCGGACGTGAGACGGACCTCGTGCTGCCCCGCGTACTCGGTCCCGCCGTCTCTGCAGGCCGGGTCGACGGGACCGAGGCGCTCCTCGGTGCGGGCGCCGGGGACAACGCCGCCGCCGCGCTCGGCGTCGGGATGGTGCCCGGTGACGTGACGATCTCGATCGGGACCTCGGGCGTCGTCTCCGCTGTCAGCCCGTCCCCCGTGCACGACCCGAGCGGCCTCGTCACCGGGTTCGCCGACGCCACCGGCAACTTCCTCCCCATGGCGACGACCCTCAACGCCTCCCGCGTGCTCGACGCCACCGCCGGGCTGCTCGGCGTCGACCACGCGACCCTGAGCGAGCTCGCGCTGGCCGCCGAGCCCGGGGCGGGCGGGCTCGTCCACGTGCCCTACCTCGACGGCGAGCGCACGCCCAACCTGCCGGACGCGACCGCGTCGCTGCGCGGCATGACTCGCACGTCACTGACCAGGGAGAACCTCGCCCGCGCAGCCGTCGAGGGCATGCTGTGCCATCTCGCCGAGGGGCTGGCCGCGGTCGAGGCGCGCGGTGTGGAGGTGCGCCGCGTCCGGCTCATCGGCGGCGGGGCACGCTCGGAGGCCGTGCAGCGGATCGCGCCGGCGGTGCTGGGACGCGAGGTCGAGCTGCCCGAGCCCGGTGAGTACGTCGCCGCCGGCGCCGCACGCCAGGCGGCGTGGGCGCTGGCCGGCAGCGACCACCCGCCGGCCTGGGAGCGGGAGGGGACCCGGGTGCTCACGGCCGAGCCGACGCCCGAGGTGCTCGAACGCTACCGGGAGGCTGCCGCCCGCGTCCTGGAGGAGTACGCGGCCTGACGGGCGGCAGGACCCGCGCCCGAGGACGACGACGGCAGCCGGGTCCCGCCGTCGCGGGACCCGGCTGCCGTGAGCTCGGCTCTCGCCGGGAGATGAGCTGTCGCCGAGAGCTTCGGCTCTCGCCGGGAAGTGAGCTGTCGGCGACCAACTGAGCTGTCGCTGACAGACTCGGCTCTCACCGGGGGTCAGTCGAAGACGGGGCCCTGGGTACGGGTGCGCTTGAGCTCGAAGAAGCCCGGGGTGCCGGCCACCAGGACGCAGCCGTCCCACAGCCGACCGGCCGCCTCGCCCTTCGGAGCGGGCGTGACCACAGGGCCGAAGAACGCGACGCCGTCGAAGGCGACGACGGGGGTGCCGACGTCCTCCCCGACCTTGCTGATCCCCTCCTGGTGGGAGGCCCGCAGCTTGTCGTCGAGCTCGTCGGAGGTCGTGTAGCGGACGAGGTCCTCCGGCAGGCCGACCTCGGCGAGCGCCTCGGTGAACACCGACGCGTCGCCCACGTCCCGGCCGCCCGGGTGGTACCGCGTCCCCAGCGCGTCGTAGAGCGGCTTGACGTACTCCTCGCCGTTCAGCTCCCGGGCGGCGTTGACCAGCCGCACCGGCCCCCAGGCCTTGTCCATGAGCGCGCGGTAGTCGGCGGGCAGGTCACGACCCTCGTTGAGCACCGCGAGCGACATGACGTGCCAGCGGGCCGTCACGGGGCGCACCTGCTCCACCTCACCCATCCAGCGTGACGTCATCCACGCCCAGGGGCAGATCGGGTCGAACCAGAAGTCCGCGACGTCCTTCGCGGCCACGTCCTGGGTCATGCATCCTCCTTGTCGACGGTGTCCGGCGCCCTCGCGCCGGCCCCGTCCAGCCTAAGCCTCGGCCGTGGCCCGGCCGGTGCCGGCCCCGGGCAGGTACTCCAGGTGCTCGACGTCGACGACGGTGTCGGTGGGGCGGCCGTTGCTCGTCGCGTAGACACCGACCCACAAGCCGAGGAAGCCGCCGGTCGTGACGCTGTCGAGAGTGCGGCCGTCGACCACCCCGACGGTCGCGGGGGCCGCTCCGGGCGTGCCGGCGAGCAGCACGTACTCCTGTCCGCGGGCCCGGACCGTCAGGGTCACCCGCCCCTCGTCGACCGGCAGCGACCCGAGGTCGACCTCGACGCCGCCGCGGCGGTGGACCGCAGCGACCCGTCGGGCGGCCGCAGGCCCCGGTCCGGTCGTGACGAAGAGCCGCACGTGGTCCTGCTCGGACTGCCGGACGACGAGCCCCGCCTCCTCCCCCGCCGCCGGCTCGACGCGCAGGGTTGCGCGCACATCCACGTCCCGGTGCTGCTGGCGCACGCCGAGGAAGGCCGGCACCCCGGCCTCGGCGAGCGTGGTGGGACGCATCCGGACGGTCCAGCCCTGGCCGGCCGGTGTCGCGAACTCGGCGGCCGGCCGGCGGAGCGAGGTCCAACGCAGGTCGTCGGGCGGCACGACGCCGGATGTCGAGCCCTGCGCCGTCCCGAGCGGCCGCGGAGCGGCCACGGGTACCTCGACCTCCGCAGGCACGCGGCCCTCGCCGGGCGCGAAGACCGGCCAGCCGTCCTCCCACGACACCGGGACGAGGAAGGTCTCCCGGCCGAGGTTGTAGTGGTAGCCGCCGTACGGGCGCATCCCGAGCAGCACGGCCCACCAGCGCCCCACCGGGTCCTCCACGAGGTCGGCGTGCCCGACACCGACGACGTCGACGTCGCGCCCGAGGTGGCGGTGGGTGAGAACCGGGTTCGCCCGGTTCCCGGTGTACGGGCCGGTGACCGACTCGGCCCGGGCCACGGAGACGGCATGGTGGAACTCGGTCCCACCCTCGGCGGTGAGCAGGTAGTAGGTCCCGTCCACCCGGTACAGGTGCGGCGCCTCGGACCACACGACGTCCCGCAGCGCACCGGTCCACACGACGTGCTCCCGGCCGACGAGCCGGCGGGTCTCGCGGTCGAGCTCCCGGACCCAGATCTCGGTCTGGTCGTGCCACTGCGGCTCACGCGCGAGGCGGGTGCCGTGCAGCCAGACGCGGCCGTCGTCGTCGAAGAAGATCGACGGGTCGATGCCGTCGGCGTCCAGCCACACGGGGTCGGACCACGGCCCGGCCGGGTCCTGCGCCGTCATGAGGAAGTTGCCGCCACGGTCGGGGTCCTGCTGGTCCACGAGCGTGCACACGACCCAGAACGTCCCGCCGTCGTAGCGGATCGTCGGCGCGTACAGCCCACCGGACGAGGCGATGCCGTCGAGGTCGAGCTGGCCGGCCCGGTCGACGACGTGGCCGATCTGCTCCCAGGCGACGAGGTCACGGCTGTGGAAGACCGGCAGGCCGGGGAAGTACTCGAAGGTCGAGGTCACCAGGTAGTAGTCGTCCCCGACCCGGCACACGGACGGGTCCGGGTAGCAGCCCGGCAGGACCGGGTTACGCACCGTCGTCACCGGACACCTGCCTCCCTCGCAGCCGTCGGGACGGTCATGGCCACGGCGACCTGCCGCGGCTCGGCCGCGGTCACCTCGTGGAGCGCGCCGGTGATCCGCAGGGTCGCCCGGGCGGTGGCCGACCCGGGCAGCGTCCGTCGGACCGCCCGGCGGCCGTTGGTGATCGCGCCGCCGGTGTCCTGGCCGATGTCCCGCTCCCGTCCGGAGGCCCCGGCGTGGGAGGCCACCCACACCTCGACGTCACCCGGCTCGACCACCCGCACGAGACGCTCGTCGGAGAAGGCGAACCGGCCGGTCGGGACGGTGAAGGTGATCCGCCTCGCCTCGCCGGCACCCAGGGTCACGCGGGCGTAGCCGAGGAGCTGGACCACCGGACGGGCGACCGAGGCGCGGACGTCGTGACCGTAGAGCTGGACCGTCTCCGTGCCCGCGACGTCCCCGGTGTTGGTGACCGTGACGGCCGCGGTGAAGGTGCCGCCGGCGGCCACCTCGGCGTCGACCTCGAGGTCGTCGTAGCGGAAGCTGGTGTAGGACATCCCGAAGCCGAACGGCCGCAGCGGCGTGGAGTCCGCCGTGGTGACGTCCGACGGCCCGCCGAGCACGGGGTGGAGGTAGGAGTAGGGCTGTGCGCCGGTCGAGCGGGGCAGCGACAGCGGCAGCCGGCCCGAGGGGTTGACCGCACCGGTGATGACGCGCGCGATGGCGGTGGCGCCCTCCTCGCCGGGGAGGAACGCCTGGAGCACGGCGGCCGGCCGGGCACCGGGCCCGTCCAGCGCCCAGCCGATGGCGTAGGGCCGCCCGGTGATGAGCACGAGGACCACGGGCGTCCCGGTCGCCACCACCGCCTCGACGAGCTCGCGCTGGACCCCGGGCAGGTCGAGTGACTCGACGTCGTTGCCCTCGCCCACGGTGCCGCGCCCGAACAGCCCGGACTGGTCACCGACCACGACGACCGCGACGTCCGCACCCTCCGCCGCGGCGACGGCGTCGGCGAACCCGGAGGTGTCCTCCCCCTCGACGGCGCAGCCCGGGGCGAGCCGCAGCTCCGGGGAGCCGCCGCCGGACTGCGTGAGCACCGCTTCCAGCGCTCGAGCCACCGTCGGGATCTCGATGCCGGCGGGGTACTGCGGGTGGTGCGGCAGCACGTGGTTGACGAAGGAGTAGCAGCCGAGCAGCGCCTCGCTGCGGTCGGCGTTCGGGCCGATCACGGCGACCCGGGCGGGCGGGGTCGCGAGCGGGAGCACACCGTCGTTGGTCAGCAGCACGACCGACTCCTCGGCGATGCGGCGGGCCAGGTCACGGTGCCGGGGTGAGTCGAGGTCCACCGTCGTCGGCGGCTCGTCCTCGTACGCCTCGGGGTCGAGCAGCCCGAGCTCCTCCTTCTGCGCGAGCACGCGCAGCACCGCCCGGTCGACGTAGCGCTCGTCGAAGGCGCCGCTGCGGATCCGCTCGGCGAGCGGCTCGAGGTAGGCGTCGCCGGTGGGGAGCTCGACGTCGATACCGGCGGTCAGCGCGAGCGCCGCCGCCTCGCCGCGGTCGGCGGCGACCCGGTGCATCACCTCGAGGAAGGCGACGGAGAAGTAGTCCGCCACCACGGTGCCGTCGAAGCCCCACTCCTCCCGCAGGAGGGTGGTGAGGTACCGCGGGCTCCCGCCCACCGGGACGCCGTCGATGTCGTTGTAGGCGTTCATCACCGAGCGTGCGCCACCGTCGCGCAGCGCCATCTCGAACGGCGGCAGGTAGACGTCGGCGATCTCGCGCGGACCGGCGCTCACCGGGCCGTGGTTGCGGCCCGCCGTCGAGCCGGAGTAGCCGACGAGGTGCTTGAGGGTGGCGTGGACACCGGCCGCCTGGAGGCCGCGGACGTAGGCCGTGCCGATGGTGCCGACGAGGTACGGGTCCTCCCCGATCGACTCCTCCACCCGCCCCCAGCGGGGGTCGCGGATGACGTCGAGCACCGGGGCCAGGCCCTGGTGGATCCCGAGCTCGCGCATCGAGTCACCGATCGCCCGGGCGGCCTCCTCGATGAGCGCGGGGTCGAAGGTCGCCCCCCAGGCCAGCGGGGACGGGAAGGCGGCGGCCTTCCAGGCGGCGAGCCCGGTGAGGCTCTCCTCGTGGACGAGCGCGGGGATCCCGAGCCGGGTCTCGCGCTTGAGCCGGCGCTGCTCCTCCCACAGCCAGCCGGCCCGCTCCGCCGGGTCGACCGGCCGGGTGCCGTAGACCCGCGTGTAGTGCCCGATGCCATCACGGGTGATCTCCGCCAGGCGGGTGGCCGGTGCCTGCCCGGCGCTCATCTCGGACTGCATCGGCGCCACGGAGCCGTTCTGGTCGAGCCAGTAGCCCACGAGCTGGGCGAGCTTCTCCTCCAGGCTCATCTGCGCGTGGAGGTGGCGGACGCGCTGGGAGACCGCCGGCATGGCGGGGACGAGATCGGACACGAGGCCCTCTCCTTCGTTCGTGCGAGGCGACGGCGGCGCGGGGAGCGCGCCTGCCGCGGCGGGTGGGTGTGTGGGTGCGGGTCGGGTCAGCCCTTGACGGCGCCCGTGAGACCACCGACGATCCGCTTCTCGAAGAACGAGAAGAAGATGAGCGCCGGGATCATCGACAGCGAGGTGAACGCCAGCACGCGGGCGGTGTCCACGGAGTACTCCGACGAGAACGCCTGGACCCCCAGCGGCAGGGTGTAGGACGCCTCGTTGTTGAGGATGAACAGGGGCAGCAGGTAGCTGTTCCAGCTCGCGATGAACGCGAGGATCCCCACGGTGACGACGCCGGGGACCGACAGCGGCACGACCATCCGGAAGAAGAAGCCGAGCCGGCCGGCGCCGTCGATCGCCGCCGCCTCCTCCAGCTCCCTGGGGATCGCCCGCAGGAACGGCACGAGGATGATGACGGTCGTCGGCAGCGCGAAGGCGATCTGCGGGACGATGATGCCGGTGAGGCTGTTCATCATGCCGAGGTTGCGGACGAGGATGTACAGCGGTGTGATCGCCACCGTGATCGGGAACATGAGGCCGGCGGCGAACAGGGAGTACATGGCCCCCCGGCCGCGGAAGTCGTACCGGGCGAGGACGTAGCTCGCCATGACGCCGAGCACGACGACGCCGGCCGTGGTGAAGACCGCCGCGATCGTCGAGTTGCCGATCTGCCGCCAGAACACCGGGTTGGCCAGCACCTCGAGGTAGTTCTCCACCACCCACGGGTCCGGCAGCCCCGAGGGGTCGGTGGTGATCTGGGAGTTCGTCCGGAAGCCGCCGATGATGATGTAGAGGACCGGCGCGATGCAGATCCCGACGAAGAGGACGGCGACGGCGTAGGTCACGGGTCCGCCGCGGCCCAGCCGGGACTCCCCGCCCCGCTCGGAGGCGGCGCGGCGGCGTCGGATCGCCTCGCGTGGCGCGGTGATCGCCGTCATCACTTCTTCCCTTCGGTGAGGGCGCCCTCGGTATCGCGCCGCAGGACGTAGCGCTGGTACAGGAGCGCGATGGTCAGCGAGATGAAGAACAGGACGACGGCGGCAGCGTTCCCGAAGCCGTAGCTGCTCGCGTTGCGTCCGAACATCACCATGTAGGTGGCCATGGTCGAGGTCCCCGCCGTCGTGGAGACGTACTGGCCCCAGATGATGTAGACGAGGTCGAAGAGCTGCAGGGAGCCGATGATCGAGAGGAAGGCCCAGATCCGGACCGTGGGGCCGAGCAGCGGCAGCGTGATCCGACGCTGGGTCTGCCAGTAGGAGGCGCCGTCGAGCGCCGCCGCCTCGTAGAGCTCCTCGGGGATGGACTGCAGACCTGCGAGGAAGAGGATCACCGCGAAGCCGATGTACTTCCACGAGATGATGATCATGAGGGACCAGATCGCGATGTCCGGGTCCGCGAGCCAGTCCACCGTCCAGTCCGGCAGGCCGGCCTTGACGAGGAGGTCGTTGACCGCTCCCGTGGTCCGGAGCATGAGCGACCAGCCGGTCCCGACGATGACCTCGGCGATGACGTACGGCACGAAGATGAGCACCCGGACGACCGACCGCCCGCGGATCCGCCGGTTGAGCAGGAGGGCGATCGCCACCGCCGCCGGACCCTGGATGACCAGGGACATGACGACGATGAACAGGTTGTGCCGCAGCGCGTCGTGGAAGATCGGGTCCTGGAGGATGATCCGGTAGTTCTCCAGGCCGACGAACTCGGTCGCCGGCCCGAAGCCGTTCCATCGGAAGAAGCCGTAGTACGCCGCCATCAGCACCGGGAAGATGACGAAGCTGAGGAAGACGACGACAGCGGGACCGGCCAGTAGCGCGATCTCCCCGCGCTTGCGCCAGTCCGGCCGGCCGCGTCGCGCCCGCCGGGCGGGAGACGCCGCCGCGACGGCGACGCCTCCCGCACCCGACGCGGTGCCTCCGGGCGGGGCCTGTTGAAGGGCCAGCGACTGGTGGCCCGACGGGTCAGACATGACGGGCCACTACCCCCGGGCGGCGGAGCTGTTGACGGCGTCGATGATGCCCTGGGCGTCGCCCTGCCCGGCGAGCATCTCGACGACACCGGCGTTGAGCGCGTTGCCGACGTTCTGGCCGAAGAGGGTGTCGAGCCAGACCATGACGTACGGGGCCTCGTTGTAGGAGGCGAGGATGTCCTGGAGCGCACCCTCCTCGACGACGCCCTGCGCCTCCTGGCTGGCCGGCAGGGTGTGGAACGCCTGCGCGTAGCCCTCCTGGTACTCCTGCTGCATGAAGAAGTTGAGGAAGGCGGTGCACTCCTCCACCGGCGCCTGCGCCGAGCAGGTGAAGCCGTCGACGCCGCCCATCATCGCGGCGGGGTCGCCGGCACCGCCCTCGACGGCGGGGAAGGGGAACCAGCCGAGGTCCGGGAGGGGCTGCTCGTCCGGCGTGAGCGAGGCGATGACGCCGGGGTTCCACGCGCCCATGAGCTCCATCGCGGCCTGGTGGTTGGCGATGAGGCCGGCGGAGGAGCCGGCGCCCTGCTGCGCCGGGGTGGTGAGGAAGCCGTCGTTGAAGGGCTCGGTCGCGGCGAAGTCCGCGAGCGCCTCACCGGCCTCCAGCCAGCACTCGTCCTCGAAGGTGCCCGCCTCGGCGGCCGCCTCCATGGTCTCCTGCGAGCAGTACCGCAGGGCGAAGAAGTAGTACCAGTGGGCCGCCGGCCATGCGTCCATGGCCCCGAGGGCGATGGGCTGGATCCCGGCGGCCTTGAGCGCGTCGACGGCGTCTTCGAGCTCGGCCATCGTCGTCGGCGGGGTGTCGATGCCGGCCTGCGCGAACAGGTCCTGGCTGTAGTAGATGCCGCCGGGGAGCACCGCGGTGGGCATGCCGTAGATCCCGCCGTCGACCGTGAAGGCGCTCAGCGCACCCTCACCGACCGCGGCACGGGTCGCGTCGTCGATGTGGTCGGTGAGGTCCAGCGCCTGGCCGG
>DAHVRG010000133.1 GCA_027322565.1 Georgenia sp. | reverse complement strand
CGCCGCGGCCGACCAGGCGGAGGCGGAGGACGTCCTCTGCCGCCTGGCGCGGGCGGGGCTGCGCGACGTCGTGCTCGCACAGGAGCTCATCCCGGGCGACGACACCCAGGGGCGCACCGTCACCTGCTACGCCGAGCGCAGCGGCGAGGTGACGCTCATGGCCTCGGGACAGCTGCTTCTCCAGCTCCACGCCCCGACGATGATCGGCAACTCCGCGACGATCATCACCGAGGCCCAGCCCGAGGTCGAGGAGCAGGCAGCGGCGATCCTGCGTGAGCTGGGCTTCACCGGCTTCGCGAACTTCGACGTCAAGGTCGACCCCCGGGACGGGCGGGCGCACTTCCTCGACCTCAACCCGCGTATCGGGCGGCCGAACTACTACCTCAACGTCGCCGGCCGGAACCCGGCACGCGCCGTCGTCGCGGACTTCGGGGCGGAGCTCGGCCGCGCCGCGGCCCCCTCCGGCCCGCTCTACCGCCGTGAGCAGGACCTCGGCGTCTACTCCTACCTGCCCTGGCGGCTGGTGCGGCGGTACCTGCGCGACCCCGAGCTGCGTCGGCGGGTGGGCCGCATCCACCGGACCCGGCGTTTCACTCATCCGCTGGCCTACCCCCTCGACCGCAACCCCCGCCGCGCGTTCTACCGGGCGGCGTCGACGGTCAACCTCGTGCGGGACTTCCGCCGCTACTACCCGGAGCCGACGCCGACCGGGCTCTGACGCCCGCCGACGTACCGGTAGGCCGTCACGCCGACCGCGACGGTCACCGCGAGAGGCTCGGGCAGCCGGGCGACAGCGGCGGTGAGCGCCGCGTCGTCGACGTGGTGGGCGCTGGGCCCCATGCGCACCTCGTGGACGATGTCGTCGTGCGTGAGCGGGGCGCGGTAGCGCACCGGCTCCTCGGCGGTGACGGCAAAGTCGGCGAGCTGGCGGGCCAGGCGCGCGTCCTTGTCCGGGGCGACGTCGAGCATTCCCAGCGGCCCGACGATCTCCCGCAGGTGGTCCGGCGCCGGCGACACGACGACGAGCCGTCCGTCCGGGTGCAGCACGCGGGCGATCTCCGGTGCGTTGCGGGGTCCGAACACGCTGAGCACCACCGCCGCGGAGCCGGTGGCCAGCGGCAAAGGCTGCCACACGTCGGCCCGCATTGCCGCCATCCGCGGGTGGGCCCGGGCGGCGCGTCGGGCGGCGTAGGGGGACAGCTCGACGTCGACGCCGACGGCGTGCGGCAGGGCGTCGAGCACCGCCGCGAGGTAGTGGCCGGTACCGCCGGCGAGGTCGACGACGAGCGGTCCGGCGCCTGCGGCGTAGCCGGACGTGACCACCCCGGTGAGCGCCTCGGCGATCGGCCGGTAGTGGCCCCGGCCGAGGAACTCCGCGCGGGCGGCGACCATGTCGGCGGTGTCACCGCGTCCCGCGCGGGAGCCGCCGGCGAGCAGGGTGAGGTGGCCCTGCCGGGCGATGTCGAAGCCGTGCCCGGCGGCGCAGTGCACGGCGCCGGCACGTCGGCCGAGTGCCCCACCGCACACCGGGCAGCGCAGGTACGGCAGGACGAGGTCGAGGCGGTGGGTCTCCATGTCGGCGCCAGCCTAAGGGGGCACGCGTGTCGGCATCGTCCGTCGCTAGAGTGGTCCGGTGCTCATCCTCCTGCCGCCCTCGGAGTCGAAGTCCTCCCGCAGCAGGGGAAAGCCCGCCGACCCGGCCGCGCTGAGCTTCCGCGAGCTCGTCACGCCGCGACGCACCGTCGCCGCCGAGCTCGCCGCGGTCAGCGCCCGTCCCGGTGCGACGAGCGTGCTCGGCGTCAGCCCCAACCTGGCCGACGAGGTGGCCCGCAACACCCGGCTCGACACCGCGCCCGCGCTACCCGTGCGCGACCTGTACACCGGCGTCCTCTTCGCCGCCCTCGACCTCGCCGGCATGGACCCGGCCGCCCGAGGTCGCGCCACCCGGTGGGTCGCCGTGGTGTCGGCGCTCCACGGGGCGCTGCGGCTGACCGACCGGGTGGCGCCCTACCGCCTGTCGATGGGCGTCACCCTGCCCGGCACCGGCCCGCTCGCCCGCTTCTGGCGGCCCCACCTGGAGGACCTGTTGACCACGGCGGCCGGGGACGGGGTCGTCGTGGACTGCCGCTCCAGCACGTACGCGGCAGCGGGCGCGCCCCGCGGCGCAGCGGCGGAGCGCTGGGTGCAGGTGCGCGTCCCGGGCGCCAGCCACATGGCCAAGCACACGCGGGGGCTGGTCGCGGGTCACCTGTGCCGCACCGGCGCGAAGCCGCGCACCCCTCACGAGCTCGCCGACGTCCTCGCGCCGGCGTTCACGGTCGCCGGGCCGCACGCGCCGGCCCGGTCCGGCAGGCCGTGGTCCCTGGACGTCACGGCGGAATAGAACGTCCCGGCCCGGGTTGGCCACTGTGACCGCTCCCGACGAAAGGTGCCCGCATGTCAGTGCCGCTCTCGATCCTCGACCTCGCCACCGTCGCACGCGACCAGACCGTCGCGGAGTCACTCGCCGGCACGGTGGCGCTGGCCCGGAAGGCGGAGGAGACCGGCTACCGACGGGTCTGGTACGCCGAGCACCACAACATGCCCGGGATCGCCTCGTCGGCGACGTCCGTCCTCATCGCGCACGTCGCCGCGCACACGAGCACCATCCGCCTGGGGGCGGGCGGCATCATGCTCCCCAACCACGCCCCACTGACCATCGCCGAGCAGTTCGGCACGCTCGAGACGCTCCACCCCGGCCGCATCGACCTCGGCCTCGGTCGGGCGCCGGGCACGGACCAGAACACGATGCGGGCCCTGCGCCGGGACGCGACCTCCGCCGACACCTTCCCCGAGGACGTCCTCGAGCTCCAGGGCTACCTGCGCGGTCAGTCCCGCATCCCGGGGGTGGACGCCTACCCGGGCAAGGGGACGGACGTGCCGCTGTACATCCTCGGGTCGTCGCTCTTCGGCGCCGGGCTCGCCGCCGCGCTCGGGCTGCCCTACGCCTTCGCCTCGCACTTCGCGCCGGCCGCGCTGCACGAGGCCATCGCGCTGTACCGGCGCGAGTTCGAGCCCTCGGCGCAGCTCGACGAGCCCTACGTCATCGCCGCCTACAACGTCATCGCCGCCGACGACCAGGCCGACGCCGAGCGGCAGCGGCAGGAGGTCATGCGTAGTCGGGTGGCGCTCATCCTGCGCCCGGGCACCGAGTACACCGACGAGCAGGCCGACGCGCTGCTCCGGTCCCCGCAGGCCGCCCACCTGCACCAGATGATGACCTACAGCGCCGTCGGCACCCCCGACCTCGTGCGCGACAAGGTCACCGAGTTCGCCGAGCAGACCGGCGCCGACGAGATCATGGTCGCCCACCAGGGCCCGCGCGTGGAGGAGCGGCTGCGCTCCGCGGAGCTGCTCGCCGAGGCGTACCTCACCCCCTGACCACGCCGGTGGCGGACGTGGTCACGCGCCTCGTGCCCATAGGCTGGAGGGCGACGTGAAAGGGGATGAGGTGGAGCACAGCATCAGGCTCGTGCCGGTGGAGGACGAGGAGTTCGCCGCCCTGACGACGGACGTCGACCTGCCGGTCGAGCAGTCCCTCGCCTGGGACGCCTACGACCGTGCGGTCCCCGGTCGCCGGCCGTGGAAGCGGTTCGCGTTCTACGTCGACGACGAGGTCACCGCGGTGCTCGCCCTGACGGAGTACCTGGGCCGTGGCTTCCGGTACCTGTGGGCCAAGCACGGGCCGGTCTGGCTCGTCCCCGCGACCCCGGACCTCGAGCGGGTGCTGCGCGAGCGGCTGGTCACCGGCGTGCGTGCCGTCGACCCGCGCCTCGTCTTCGTCCGGGTCGACGCCACCCACTGGGCCGAGGACCTCCACGAGCTGCTGCAGTCGGTGACCTACGACCGCACCGTCGTCGTCGAGCTCGCCGGCCGCAGCGACGACGAGCTGCTCGCCGGGATGAAGAAGCGCGGCCGCCGCGACCTGCGCAAGGGCCTGCGGGAGCAGCCGGTCGAGTGCACCGAGGAGACCGGCATCAGCGCGGAGGGTTTCGCCGGGCTGTACGACGTCCTGCGCGAGACCGCGGACCGGGACGGGTTCGGCGTCCACCCGATGAGCGTCTACACCGCGATGCTCGACGCCCTCGGTCCGCAGCACGCCCGCCTGTTCGTCGGCCGGTACGCGGGGGAGGTACAGGCCTGGGTCATCGTCACCGTGCACGACGGCGCGGCCACTGCCTACTACGCCGCCAGCACTGCCCGGGGCCGTGCCCACGACGCGCCCACCCAGCTCTACTGGCACATCCTGCGCACCCTGCGCGACGAGGGCGTCAGGACGTTCGACTTCATGGGGATCGGCTCCCCGCTCGCGCCGTCGCTGGAGGCCCTGACCACGATGAAGACCAAGTTCAACCCGGAGGTCACGCAGGTGCCGCCTGCCTGGGACGTGCCGGTGCGCCCGTGGATCTACGCCGCGCTGGGAAGGGCGCTGCACGCCAAGCGCACCGCGGTCGCCGCCGCCCGGCGCGCCACGAGCCAGGCCCGGCGCGTCGCCGGCCGTGAGGAGGGAGCGGCATGAGCAGCCTCCACCCCGTCGACGACACCACCTACCGGCAGCTCGCCACCGGGTTCCCGCTGCCCATCGAGCAGGCCCCGGTGTGGGCGCGGTTCGACGCCGTGGTGGACGGCCGGGAGCACTGGGGCCGCCTCGTCTACCGTGACGCCGCCGGGACACCGGCTGCGCTCGTCTCGTTCACCGCGCAGCGCGGCCCCGGCGGTTTCCGCTACCTCTGGGCGAAGAACGGCCCGGTGTGGTTCGTCGAGGCCACCCCCGAGCGGGAGGCGGACCTGCGCCGGCTCCTGGCCGACTCCCTGCGCCGGGTCGACCCGCGGCTCGTCTTCGTCCGGCTGCACGCGATGCACGAGGCGCCCGATCTGCGTCCCGTGCTCCAGGGCATCACCTACGACCGCACGGTCATCGTCGACCTCGACCGCACCCCGGAGGAGGTCTTCGCCGCGATGAAGCAGCAGGGCCGGCGCGCCATCCGCAAGGCCCTGAAGGACGAGTCGCTCACCGTCACCGAGGAGACCGGTCTCGACGAGGCGGCGTTCGCCGAGCTCTACGACGTGTTCGTCGAGACCGGGCAGCGCGAGGGCTTCGGCCCCCACCCGGCCCGCCGCTACCTCGACATGCTCCGCACCCTCGGGCCGGAGCACGCCCGGGTCTTCGTCACCCGCCGCGACGGCCGGGTGCTCGCCTGGGCGCTCGTCCTCGTCAACGACGGCGCCGCCGTCTACTCCGTCGGGGCATCCAACGCCGAGGCCCGCAAGGCCTACGCCGCCGACCTGCTCCACTGGCGGATCATCCAGACGCTGCAGGTGGACGGGGTGCGCAGCTACGACCTCGCGGGTGCGGGCTCGGAGCGCTTCCCGGGGCTGTCCGGCCTCACCCAGTTCAAGACAAAGTTCGAGAAGGAGATCACCGAGGTCGCCCCTGCCTGGGACATGCCGCTGCAGCCCCGCGCCTACGCCGGGCTGGTGCGGGCGCTCGCCGCGAAGCGGTGGCTCACCGCGCAGGTGGCGGAGCTGCGGGGGCGCCTCAGCCGATGATCGTGGAGCCGGTGTAGAGGTGGAGCACCGGCACCCCGAGCGCCTCCCGGGCCCGGGAGGCCCAGTCCCGGCGGAAGGTGTCGTCCAGCATCTTCGGCTCGGTGACGACGACGACCTCCGCGGCGGAGAGGTCGCCCACCGCCCGGCTGAGCGCGGGCAGCGGGTCGCCCTGGACGACGACCCCCTCCGCGGCGGCGCCCGACCGCTCCAACCGGGCGACCGAGAGCCGCAGTGCCTCGGTGGCCTCGGCCCGTGCCCGCGACTCGTCCGGATGGCGCTCGGTGACGTCCTCCCACACCTCGCGCAGGTCGAGCATCCCGAGGTGGTTGATGACCTCGACGAGGACGTTGCGGTGGGTCTCCGCCGGCACGAGCACCCGGTACTGGACGTCGCGGCCGGTGTAGTGGCCCACGATCTGGTGCACGTCGGTGTCCAGCAGCGTGTCCTCGGTCAGCACGATGACGGTCTGGGTCACGGGTCCTCCTCCGGCCGGTGGTGCCGACGCTACGGCTCCGGCCCGCAGGGCGCAGCGCTTCTGCGGTACGGATACGGGGTCAGCGGGCCGGGCCGAGCGTGGCGAGCGAGTCACCACCGGACGACGAGGACGTCGTGCCCGGGCAGGGTGACGACGTTGCGGCGCACGGTCGCCTCGCCCGACCAGCTGA
>DAHVRG010000082.1 GCA_027322565.1 Georgenia sp. | reverse complement strand
GCGGAGTTCGTCTGCCCGGAGACGACGATCGCGGCGGTGCCGGCGCACATCCCGCTGAAGACGTAGACGGAGATGAGCACCCGGTCCACCGGCACGCCGACACGCCGGGCCGCCTCCCGGTTGCCGCCGATGGCGTAGATCCACTGCCCCCAGGTGATCCGGCGCAGGAGGAGGTAGACGAGGACGGCGAGCACGGCGACGAGGACGACGGCCCACGGCACCGGCCCGATGTGGCCGTACCCCACGGTGCGCACCGCGTCGGGCATCCCGGTGATCGGCTGCCCCTCGCTGACGATGAGAGCGACGCCCCGGGCGACCATGAGCATGGCGAGCGTCGGCAGGAACGGGTGGGGCAGCTTGCCCTTGACGAAGAGCGTGCCGTTGACCGCTCCGGCCAGCCCGCCGGCGAGGATCATCGAGGGGATGACGAGCCAGCCCGAGACGAGGTCGAGCTCGCGGATCCACAGCGCGCCGAGGATGCTCGACATCGCGACGACCGAGCCGACCGAGAGGTCGATGCCGGCGGTGACGATGACGAGCAGCTGCCCCAGCGCGAGGATCGCGACGACGGACGCCTCCAGCCCGACGTTGCCGAGGTTGACCGGCGAGAGGAACAGCGGGTTGAGCGCCGCGAGCACGGCCATGATGAGGACGAGGAGCAGGACCGGGCCGAGCCGCACGACGGTGAGCGCCGCGTGGAGGCCGCGGCTGCGGGGGCCGGGACGGCCGGCGGCGGGACCGCCGGACGCGGACCCCCCGGCGGTCGTCTGCGCCACAGCCGTCATCGGGTCGTTCCCCTCCAGCAAGCGGGTCGGCGAGCGGGGCCGCCGGCGGTGCGGATAGTCTGGGCCACGGCCGCCCGGGGTGTCAAGAATTGTCAGGACAATCCGACATCCGGGCGAGAGGGTCAGCCGACCCCCTCCGGGTGGAGGGAGCGTAGGTACTCCAGCGAGCGGCGCACGTCGTGGGCGGGCCCGTCACCGGCGCGAGGCTCAGCGGTGAGGACGGTGTCCTGCTCGAGCACGTACCAGCCGGCGAAGCCCACGGCGTCGAGGGCCGCGACGATGGCTGCGAAGTCGACGTCCCCCTGTCCGAGCGGGGTGTAGACGCCCTGGCGGACGGCGTCCGTGTAGCCGGTGCGCCCCGCCTGGACCTCCCGGGCGAGGTCGAGGCGCACGTCCTTGACGTGGACGTGGTTGATCCGCGCCGCATGCTCCTGGGCGAGCCGGACCGGGTCGGTGCCGCCGATGAGGAGGTGGCCGGTGTCGAGGCACAGGGGCACCGCGGACCCGTCGAGGACCCGACGGACCTCGGCCTCCCGCTCGACCACGGTGCCGACGTGCGGGTGGAGGCTCACCCGCATGCCGCGGGAGGCGGCGAGACCGGAGAGCCGGTCGAGGTTCTCCAGCAGCGTGGCCCAGCCCGCGTCGTCGGGCTCCGGACGCTCGTCGTAGCCGGCGCGGCCGGAGACTGCGGACAGGACGAGCACCTCCCCTCCCGTGGCGACGAAGCCGTCGAGCTCACGGTCGACCTCGGGCAGCGGGTCGTGCTCCGGGTCGTGGAGGACGACGGGGACGAACGCCCCGACGGCGGTCAGCCCGTAGGGGGCGAGCGCGGCGGCCCGCTCGGCGGGGGCGACGGGCAGCCAGCCCTGCGGGCCCAGCTCGGTGGCGGTGATACCGAGCTCGGTCATCTCGGTGAGCACGCGCTCCGGCGTGAGCTGGTGGCCCCACCCGGGCACCTCGCACACCCCCCAGCTGATCGGTGCTCCGGCGATCCGCATCGCTCGCTCTCCTCCCGGTCGGGTGTGGGACTGCTCAGAGGTGGTGGCGTTGGGCACGGCGGGCCTCCTCGTACTCGGCCCGGGCACGGCGCGTGCTCTCCAGCCGGGAGACCTCGGCCACCGGCACGTCCCACCAGCTCGACGCCGGTGGGGCGGGTCCGGTGAGGTCGGTCTCGATGACGACCGCCGTCGTCGCGGTGGCGGCGAGCGCCCTGCCGAACGCCTCGCGGAACTCGGTGACCGATCCCGGCTCGAGCACCTCGATACCGTAGCTGCGCAGGTTCGCTGCGAGGTCGACCGGCACCGGCGCGCCGTCGAGCATCCCGGTCTCCGGGTCGCGCATCCGGTACTCGGTGGCGAAGCGCTGGGAGCCGTGGGACTCCGACAGAGCGCCGATCGACGCCCAGCCGTGGTTCTGGAGGAGCACGAGGACAACCTTCACGCCCTCGGCGACGATGGTGGCCACCTCCTGGGGCGCCATCTGGAAGCTCCCGTCCCCGACGACGGCGACGACCTCGCTCTCCGGCCGGGCGAGCTTGACCCCGAGCGCCGCAGGGATCTCGTAGCCCATGCACGAGTACCCGTACTCGAGGTGGTACTGCACAGGGCTGCGGGTCCGCCACAGCGCCTGGAGGTCGCCGGGCATCGAGCCGGAGGCATTGACGAGGACGTCCTCCTCCCCCATGAGCTCGTTGAGCACGCCGAAGATCTCGGTCTGGGCGGGCAGCGGGCCGTGGCCGCGGTGGTAGCACTCCTCGGTGACCCGCTGCCAGTCCGCGACGCGCTCGGTCACCTCTCGTGCGTACTCGTCGGGGACCCGGTGGCCGGCGAGCGCCGCGGTAAGGGCGGTGAGACCCTCGCGGGCGTCGGCGACGACCATCTCGCCGGCGTGCTTGGCGGCGTCGAAGGCCTTGACGTTGATGTTGACGAAACGCACCGCGGGGTGGCGGAATGCGGTGCGCGAGGCGGTGGTGAAGTCGGTGTACCGCGTCCCGACGCCGATGACGACGTCGGCCGCGGCGGCCAGGGCGTTCGCGGCCGCGTTTCCGGTGGCCCCGACGC
>DAHVRG010000048.1 GCA_027322565.1 Georgenia sp. | reverse complement strand
GACCGGCGGGCTGGGGTTGGCGTCCTCCACCTCGATCCGTAGCCCGTCACCGGTGTCCCGCAGCCGCAGGTCCACCCGTCCCCACCCGTGCATGACCGCGTTGGCGACCAGCTCGGAGGCGACGAGCTCGGCGGCGGCGATGTCGGTGATCCCCCAGGCCTCGCAGGCGCGGACGACGGCATGCCGGGCCCGGGCGATGGTCTGCGGGTCCATCGGCATCTGCCAGCGGCGCTCCCGCGGACCCGACCACGAGTGGCCGGTGTCGGCCGCCGGGTCCGGGACCCGCACGACGACGAGGGCGATGTCGTCCTCCGGCGCGTCCGCGAGCTCCTGGAGCAGCTCCTCACCGATCCCGGCGGCGTCGGGGGCGTCGATACGCCCGGCGGCCGCGACGAGCGCGGCCACCCCGTCCCGCATCGACCTGTCGCGCCGCTCGACGAGGCCGTCGGTGTAGAAGATGAGGACGTCGCCGGGCTCGACCACCGCGTGGCCGGTGTGCCGCGGACGGCCCCCGAACCCGATGAGGGGCCCGTTGGCGCCCTCGAGCTGGCGGGCCTGCCCCCGGCTGACGTGGACGACGGGCAGGTGCCCGGCGCGCGAGTAGGCGACGTCCCACCGGTCGTCGTCGTGGCGCGGCGCGAGGGTGGGGTAGACGAAGGACGCCGGGCGGGCGATGCGCATCCCGGCGACAAGCCGGTCCACCCGTCCGAGCACCTTGCCCGGTTCGACGAACTCTGCGGCGTACGCCCGCACGACGGAGCGCAGCTGTCCCATGGCCGCCGCGGCCTCGACGTCGTGCCCGACGACGTCGCCGACGACGACGCCGACGACGCCGCGCCCGATGTCGAGGACGTCGTACCAGTCACCGCCGACCTGCGCGTGCTCCGAGCTGGGGGCGTAGTAGCTCCAGACGTCGACGCCCTCGACATGGCTCTGCTCGGGCAGCATCGCCCGCTGGAGGGTCTCGGCGAGTCGGTGCTCGCGGTCGTAGAGCTGGAGGTTGTCCATCGCCATGCCGACGCGCCGGGCGACGAGCTCGAGCACCGTGGTCAGCTCGCCCGGGGGCAGCGCCCGCTCGTCCACGCTGCGGTCGGGCGGCCGGACGGCGAGGAGCGCGAGCACCGCCTGTCGGCCCAGGACGGGCAGCAGCCACAGCGGGCCGCCGTCCGGTGCGGTCTCGTCCGCCCCGACGAGCTCGAGCAGCTCGGCGGTGAGGGTGTCCTCCCGCGGGGTGCGCTCGCGGTCGATGACGACGGTCTGCATCCGCGGGTCGAGGAGCAGGTCCCGGACCGGGTCCGGAACGCCCGGCCGGAGGCGCGCCAGGCGTCGCAGGTCGCGCCGGTGGTAGGTGATGCCGGCGAGGTCGGTGATCCGTTGCAGCCGGGTGCCGTCGGCGTAGAACGCCGCCCACGGGACGATGCGGCGCTCGAGGAGGCCACCGATCTCGATGAGCGCGGTCCCCGAGTCGGTGTCCTGGAGGATGTCGGACACCCGAGCGACCAGGCTCAGGCCACGCCGGGCGCGCTCCTCGGTGACCGCCCGCTCCTCCGCCATCACCGCCGAGGCGAGCTCCTCGGTCGCGTCGCGCACCGTGACGAGCCACCGCGTCGACCCGTCGGCGCCCGGTCCGAGCGGGCTGAAGGCCACGGTCGCCCGGAACCGTGAGCCGTCCCGCCGCGGGATGGTGCGCACCACCGCGACCGGCAGCCCGGTGCTCAGCGCCTCCCGGAGGGAGCCGCCCCCCTCGCTGGTGACGAGCCGCGGCGCGAGCCCGCGCAGCTCCTCCACGGGGTAGCCGGTGGCCTCCGCGAGCGCGGTGCTCACCCACACGACACGGCAGTCCACATCCTCGCCGGTCAGCTCGACGTCGACGACGTAGGTCGGGTCGGGCAGCGCGTCGAGCAGCTGGTCCGCCCGCACCGTGAGCGTCGTCGGCAGCTGGTCCTCGCCGTCGGCCGCCGCCGCGGACCTGCTCCGGGGAAATGGGGTGGGGACCGCCGTCGTCGCGGGTGTGCCACGAACCGGGTCGGTCATGGTGGCTCTCCCATCGTCCTCAGTCTCCTAGGATGCCCTGGAGGACGTTCCGGTGCGAGCCTTTGCCGGAAGAGAAGAAGGAGAGCCAGTGCCTGACGAACGCTCCACCCAGCCCGGCAAGGGTCACGACGGCGGCACCGCGTCGGTCATGGTCGCGCAGGGCCGTACCCGGCTCGTGCTGTCCGGTGAGATCGACGTCGCGCTCAGCAGCGAGCTCAGCGAGGCGGTCGCGGAGGCCGAGGCGTCACGTAACCCGGTCGAGATCGACGCCCGGCACGTCACCTTCATGGACTCCTCCGGTGTCGCGCTGCTCGCGCGGCTCGCCCACCGCACCCCGGGGCCGCTGGCGATCATCAAGCCGCCCGACGTCGTGCGCTTCCTGCTCGACATCACCCGCCTCGGCGACGTCGTCACCATCCTCGAGGACGACCCCGGCTTCCCGGAGGCCTCGCCCACCGGCCCCGACGGCGACGACGCGGCCTGACAGCGCGCTGTTCTCCCGCGTGGGTCGCACCTCTCAGTCACGGGTCGTCCCCGGGCACGCCCCGAACTGACTGGAAAGGGCGACCCATGCGGACGGCCGGCCCTGCCCGGCACAGCGCGGGCCCGCCGGTGGACACCGACGGGCCCGCGACGCGCAGTGCTGGTCAGGCCATCTTCTGGCCGGCGGAGCGCAGCTGCTCGCAGGCCTCGACGATGCGCGCGGCCATGCTCGCCTCGGCGAGCTTGCCCCAGGCGCGCGGGTCGTAGGCCTTCTTGTTGCCGACGTCGCCGTCGATCTTCAGCACGCCGTCGTAGTTCTTGAACATGTGGTCCACGACGGGGCGGGTGAAGGCGTACTGCGTGTCGGTGTCGACGTTCATCTTGATGACGCCGTTGTCCACCGCGGTGGCGATCTCCTCGGCGGAGGAGCCGGAGCCGCCGTGGAAGACGAGGTCGAAGGGCATCTCCTTGCCGACCTCCTTGCCGACCACCTCCTGGATCTCGCCGAGCAGCTCGGGACGCAGCTTGACCGCGCCCGGCTTGTACACACCGTGGACGTTGCCGAAGGTCAGCGCGGTGAGGTAGCGCCCCTTCTCGCCGGTGCCGAGCGCGCGCACGGTGGCGAGGCCGTCCTCCGGCGTGGTGTAGAGCTTCTCGTTGATCTCGGCGACGTGGCCGTCCTCCTCACCGCCGACGACACCGACCTCGATCTCGAGGATGGTGCGCGCCTTCTGGGAGAGCTCGAGGAGCTCCTCGGCGATGCGCAGGTTCTCCTCCAGCGGGACGGTCGAGCCGTCGAACATGTGGGACTGGAAGGTCGGGTTCTTCCCGGCGGCGACCTCCTCGGCCTCAAGCGCGAGCAGCGGCCGGACCCAGGAGTCGAGGTTCTCCTTGACGCAGTGGTCGGTGTGCAGCGCGACGGTCACCGGGTAGTTCTTGGCGACCTCGTGGGCGAACGCGGCCAGCGCGCGGGTGCCGGCAACCCGGTCCTTGACCGTCGAGCCGGACGCGTATTCGCTGCCCCCGACGGAGACCTGGATGATGCCGTCGCTCTCGGCCTCGGCGAAGCCGCGCAGGGCGGCGATGAGGGTCTGGGAGGAGGTGACGTTGATGGCCGGGTAGGCGAACTTGCCCGCCTTCGCCCTGTCGAGCATCTCGTTGTACGACTCAGGGGTTGCGATGGGCACTACAGGCCTCCTGTGATAGGTCGATCGGTACGGCTAGATTGTGTCATGCCCCGGGTCAGCCGGACCGGGACGTCCGTGCTGCAGGACCCACGCGTGCATCGCCACCGCGGCCGCCGCTCCGACGTTCAGCGAGCGGGTCGAGCCGTACTGGGTGATGTGGAGGATCTCGGTGCACGCGGCGCGTGCCTCGGCCGAGAGCCCGCCGGACTCCTGCCCGAAGAGCATGACGGCCCGCTCGGGCAGCGGCCGGTGCTCGATCGGCACCGAGCCGGGGACGTTGTCGATGCCGATGACCGGCAGCCCCGCCTCCTGCGCCCACGCCGCGAGCGAGGCGACGTCGGGATGGTGGTGGAGGTGCTGGTAGCGGTCGGTGACCATGGCGCCGCGCCGGTTCCACCGGCGCCGCCCGACGATGTGCACCGCGGCGACGGCGAAGGCGTTCGCGGTCCGCACGACGGAGCCGATGTTGAAGTCGTGGCCGAGGTTCTCGATGGCCACGTGGAGCGGGTGCCGGCGGGTGTCGAGGTCCGCGACGATCGCCTCGAGGCGCCAGTAGCGGTAGCGGTCGACGACGTTGCGCCGGTCGCCGTGCGCGAGCAGCTCGGGGTCGAGGCGGGGGTCGTCCGGCCACGCGTCGGGGCCGCCGGGCCAGGGCCCGACGCCGACGTCGTCGGTCAAGGCCGGTGGTACGGCTCGGGGCCGCCCGCGGCGGGCCCGCCAAGCGGAGGGTGCCCCTCGGTGGAGGCCACCGTCTCCCCCGCCGTGAAGTGCACGGACGGCACCGCCCGGACGGCGGGGTCGTTCGCCTCGAAGTACTCGGCCCGCCGGAAGGAGAACATGCGCGCGATGACGTTGGGCGGGAACGTCTCGATCCGGGTGTTGAGCCGGCGGACGTTGGCGTTGTAGAACCGGCGCCCGGCCGCGATGCGGTCCTCGGTGTTGGTGAGCTCGGCCTGGAGGTCGGCGAAGCTCTGCGACGCGCGCAACTCGGGGTAGGCCTCGGCGACGGCGAAGAGCCGGCTGAGCGCGGAGCTGAGCGCCTGCTCGCTCTGTGCCTGCTGCGCCGGCCCGGCACCGCGGGTGGCGGCGGCTGCCCGCGCCTGGGCGACCGCCTCGAAGACCTCCCGCTCGTGGCCGGCGTACCCACGGACGGTCTCGACGAGGTTCGGCACGAGGTCGTGCCGACGGTGCAGCTCGACGTCGATCTGCCGCCAGGCCTCCTGGACGAGGTTGCGCAGCTTGACCATGCCGTTGTACGTCGCGACGGCCCAGATGAGCACGATGAGCAGGACGACGGCGATGACACCGAGGGTCGTGACGATGAACGTGAGGTCCACGGGATCAGCCTGTCACACCTTCCCGGGCGGTGTCGGCCTCTCCGCGCAGGGTGCGGGGCCGCAGCTCGAGCCGCTGCTCGGCGCCGCGGCCCACGCGCCGGACCACCGAGCTGTAGGCCCACCGGTTCGCCTCGAGCCACAGCGCGACCCGCTCGGCGTGGTCCTGCGGGTCGGTGGGCAGCGGCTCGTCGGCGGCGACCTGCTGCCGGGCCCGCACGACGCCCGCGAAGGCGGCGTGGACCCGGGCGGCGACCCGGCGCCGCTCGCGGGCGAGCACCCAGGTGGGCACGACGGCGAGGAACACGACCGCGACGACGGCGAGGCCGCCGACCACCCAGGTGGCGGGGAGCAGCCGGCCCTCGGGCCACCAGGCGAGGACCGCGCCGCAGCCGGCCAGGGCGGCCGTGCCGTAGACGACGGCCCACCCGGCCGTCACACCGGCGGCACCGGACATGCGCTCCAGGCGCCACTCCCCCGCGACGCGCTCCCACCGGCGCAGGCCGCGCGCCCCGGCGAGCACCGCCCAGGCGGCGAGACCGGCCACGGCGGCGGCCGCGATGCCGAGGGCCCAGCGGTCCCGCTCCGCCGGGACCGGCCACCCGGGGAGCCGGTCCAGCCGGGCGGCGCCCTGCGCGACGAGGACGACGACGAGCGCGGCGACGGCGGTCACGACGAGCAGCACCCCTGCCGTGCGCACGGGACCGGAGTCGCGCTCCGCCAGCCGCCGCCGCAGGAGGCGCTCGACCACCCACACGGTGGCGTCCTCCACCATGACCTTCGGGCTGGAGAGAGGCTCGCGCAGGCTGCCGAGGAGCGCGAGCCCGGTGACGAGGACGACCGCCCCGACAGCGCCGCCGGTGGCGAGGCTGGGCTCCCAGCCGCCGCGGGCGGCCGCGACGCCGGTGTAGACGAGCAGGGCGCCGACGATCGCCAGCACCACCCCGTGGAGGTGGCTGCGGGTGCGCAGGGCTGCGTAGGCGAGGACGGTGAGGAAGACGCCCGCGCCGAGCGGTCCGGCGACCCCGGCCAGCCCGCCGTCGAGGAGGCCGAGCAGGGCGAGCACGAACAGCACGCCACCGGCGGCGAGCGCGAGGAGGCCGAGCGACCGGGCGAGCAGCCCGCCGGAGGTCAGCCCCAGCGTGACCCAGTACGGGACCTTGACCGCCCCCTTGACGGCGCGTGTCACCGGGGCGATGACGCCGAGCCCGGAGTTCTTCCCGGCGGCCACGGTCGCGGCCACCGCCATGGCGGTGACGGCGGTGCGGATGATCTGGTCGCTGGCGCCCTCCTCGTCGAGGGGCTCGCGTCCGATCCCGGCGTGGTCGAAGGCGTGCAGGGCCGCGACGCCGGTGGTGAGCCAGTCCGGTGTGCCCGGTGCGGTGCGGGTCTCCCCGAGGCGGTGGAGCAGCGTCTCGTGCTGGGCGACGAAGACGTGGCCGTGGGAGCGGGGGTGGCGCCGTCGGCGGCGTCGTGCCGGACCGCCCTGACCACCTCGGGCAGCTCCTCGTGGACGATGACGACGTGCCGGCCGTAGGCGAGGAGGGCGGCGAGGCTCGCCATCTCCGGTGCGTCGGGGCGCTCCGGCTGGGGGTACCGGTCGGTACCGCCGAGCGCCCGGGCGACCTCCTCCACGGCCTGCTCGCGCAGGGCCGCCATCCGGGCGAGGGCGCCGGTCGGCCCGTGGGCCGCGGCGCCGCGGACCGCCTGGGCCGCCTCCACGCCCCAGGTCGTCGCAAGGAGGAGGTCGACCACCCCGGCCGGGTCGGTGCCGGCGCCGGTGGCCTCGGCGAGCGTGCGCACCCGCTTCGGCGTGAGCAGCACCCGGAACAGGGCGCTGGCGCCGTCGAAGCGTCCCCAGGCCCAGTCGTTGATCCGCCAGGAGCGCTTGAGGAACCCGCTGAACCGGGCCAGGGACGCTCCGCCGAGCTTCTCGTCCACCATGCGGGAGTAGCTGCCGAAGTGGTTCGGCGTGGCGGCGGAGACCTGGGTGTAGCGCAGCGGGTTGGTGTTCTCCGTGGGCAGCTCCTCCCCGACCGTCCAGGCGACGACGTGCAGCGCGGCGAGGACCTGGCGGGTGCGGGCGCGCGCCCGGTCCGGCGCCGCGTCGCCCGCGGCGTCGAGCAGCGGCAGCCAGGCGGGGTCCAGCCCGTCCGCTGCTCGCGCGAGCTGCTGCAGCCGCTCACCCCGGCCGGCGGCGACGACGGCGGCGACCAGCCGGTCGGCCGCCGCCCCGAGCAGGGCTCCGGCCAACCCTGCCCCGGCTCCGGTCGGGACGCCGTCCGCGCCCGTTCCCGCGCCGGCGCCGAGCCGTCCCAGGCGCTCGGCGGTGAGCGTGAGGACACGGTCGGGCCGGATGTCGGCGCCCAGCGGTGCGGGATGGTCGCCGTCCCGGCGGCCGGGGTCCATCTCGAGCCGCGGGAGGGAGGAGCGCACCAGGTCGAGGGCGGTGGCCGCGCCCCGCTGTAACCAGGCGTCGGTGGCGAGCCGGGCGTTCCAGTAGTGCACGTCCGGGACCGCGACGGCGAGGGCGTCGGTCGCCCACGCGTGGTCGAGGGCGGCATGCACGCCGCGCACCTGGACCAGCGCGGCGTGCACCTCGCCGCGGGCCTCCCGGACGGCGCCACGGTCCTCGACCGGCAGGGCGTCGTGCAGGACGCCGAGGTACTCCAGAGCGGCTGCACCCATGTCGAGGAGCGGCTTGGCCCCCCACGGCCACGCGGCGGCCGGGTCGGCAAGCTCGTCGAACCGGCCGGGCAGCGTGGTGGTGTCGAGGGCGGCGTCCAGCTGCTCGTGGCAGGCCTCGAGGCAGGCCCGGACCCGCTCGTAGGGGTAGCCCCGGGGCTGGCGCACCTGGGCGGCGAGGTCACGGATATCGCGGCGCAGCCGGGCGCGCCGGTAGTGCGCGTACAGCTCGCGGGCGGTGGCGGTGAGCCGGTCGGCGTCGCCGGCGGTGGCGAGGACGTCCCGCCGGGTACCGCGCAGCGAGGTCGCCTGCCGGTTGTGGTGCTCCACCTCCTCGATGAAGGTGCGGCTGCCCGTGCTCGTCAGGCCGGCGCCCAGGCCGCGGGCCATCGCCGCGACGGTCGGCTCCTCCGCCGGCCCGCCCTCGGCCACCTCCTCCACCGCGGGCAGCGGCACGACGAGGAGCATCACCCGGTCCACGACGAGGTCGGCGGGCATCTGCTCGATCGCGGACAGCGCGTGCTGGGTCGGGGTGTTGTTCAGCAGCCCGCCGTCGACGGCGTAGCGCGACCGGTCCGGCCCCTTGACCTGGCCGGGCAGGACGTTGCCCCGCCAGCTCGCGTAGGGCGCCATGTCGGGACGGTCCGGGACGGGCTCGTCGGCGTCGACGGGGATGAGGGTCGGCTCGAAGGCGAAGGGGAATCCCGCCGAGGTCCGCGCGGCCAGGGCGAGCGCGGCGACGACGTCCTCCCGCGGGCCTGCCGGGTGTCCGGGCCCGGACTCGTCCGGGGCCGCACCGTCCACCGGCCCGCTGCCCCGCGGGGCCGGGGCACCGGCGAAGTCGTCGCCCGCGCCGTCGCGCCGGGTGAAGCGGAAGTGGACGTCGTGGCGCTTCTGGGTGAGCGGCCGGCCCAG
>DAHVRG010000045.1 GCA_027322565.1 Georgenia sp. | reverse complement strand
CCCGGCGCCGACGAGGACGACGACGCGGAGGACGAGCGCGAGGCTCGGCGTGGGGTCGATCATCGGGCACCTCCGTCCGCCGGGCCGCCGGGCCAACCGACGGGGACCGCCTCCGGCGCGGCGTCGTCGGCGGTGACCTCCGGGGAGTCGAAGGGCACGTCCGGCGCAGCGTCGCCCTCGCGCTCGCCCTGGCGGTCGATCTCGGCTCCGAGGGTGCGCAGGATGTCCAGGACGAGCCCGACGACGACGAGGTAGACGCCGATGTCGAAGAAGATCGTCGTGACGAGCTTGAGCTCGCCCATCGGCCCGAGGTCGGCCTCGACGAGGACGGACTGGAGCACGTCGCCGCCGAAGAAGAGCGGGATGGCGCCGGCGCCGGCCGAGAGGAAGAGCCCGGAGCCGAGCAGCCAGCCCGCCTGGACCGGCGCGGCCTCACCGAGCTCGTACCGCCCGCCGGCGAGGTAGCGCACGGTGAGCGCGATCCCCGCGATGAGCCCGCCGGCGAAGCCACCCCCGGGTGCGTTGTGGCCGGCGAACAGCAGGTAGAGGGAGAACAGCACCATGGTGTGGAAGATCAGGCGCGTGCCCACCTCGAAGATCACCGAGCGACGCTGCGGGGCGAGGGTCCGGACCGCGCTGAGCCACTGCCGGCCGCGGCCGCTGCCGGCCGGGACCTCCGGCTGCTCCTTGAGCCGGCGGTAGAGGCTGTCCGCACGCTCCGGGACCGGGGTGCTCCACACCTTGGGCTGGTCGGGAGCGAGCTCGGTGGCCCGGTCGATCTTCCGGGCGCGGGCCCGGAGGAAGATGAGCGAGGCGACGCCGGTGGCGGCTGCGACGAGCACCGAGATCTCCCCCATCGTGTCCCAGGCGCGGATGTCGACCAGGGTGACGTTGACGATGTTCCGGCCGTACCCGTACTCGTAGGCCTCCTCGGGGAAGTCCACGGAGACCGGGGTGTGGATGCGGGCACCGGCGGCGACCATCGCGAGGCCGCCCGCGAGCAGCCCGACGACGGCACCGAGGGCGGCCCGCCACCACCGGGAGGACACGAGGGGCCGGTTGGAGAAGTAGGGAGGCAGGCGGCGCAGGACGAGGATGAACACGACGAGGGTGATCGTCTCGACGAGCACCTGTGTCAGTGCCAGGTCCGGCGCGCCGTGGAGCTCGTAGAGCAGCGCCACCCCGTAGCCCGTGACACCGAGCAGCAGCACCGCCTTGAGCCGTCGACGGGCCCGCGCGGTGAGGAACGCGGCGACGGCGATGACGACGACGACGGCGGCCTGGACCCGGCTGTCCCACAGCCGCACCTCGTCGGGGAGAGTCGTGAACGCCAGCGCTGCGCCGCCGCCGAGTGCGACCGTCGCGACGAGGATCGTCGAGAGGTAGGCGGGCAGGGAGCCGCGCTGGGTGAAGGCGGTGACGTCGGCGGCGAGCCGCTCGGTGCCGCGGATGACGCGGCGGTAGCCACCGGCGGCGCCCTCGAAGTCCCAGAGGACGTCCTGCCAGCGCTCCACCCGCTCGCGGGCCAGGAAGAGGAGGACACCGACGGCGATGACGAGCAGCGTGAGGTAGAGCGCGGGCCCGAACCCGGCCCACAGCGTGAGGTGCCCCGGCTCGCCCGGGTAGCGGTCGGCGTGCGGGGCCAGCAGCCGCTCGGAGACGGCCGGCAGCACACCGACGACGGCGCTCGCGACGGCGAGGATCGCGGCCGGCGTGACGATGAGCTTGGAGGTGCGCTGCGCGGCGGGCGGCGCGACGCCCGGCTTGGTGGAGAACGCACCCCACATGAACCGCAGCCCTTAGGCGAAGGTTAGGACCGAGCCGAGCACGACCATGACGAGGCTCGCGGTGCCCAGCGCCCCCTCGGCGTGGAGCATCGCCTCGAAGGCGGCCTCCTTGGCGACGTAGCCGGCGAGGACCGGGAGCCCGACCATCGAGGCCGTCCCGATGCCCGCGGTGACCGCGGTGAGCGGCATCCGGCGGCCGAGCTCGCTGAGCTCGCGCAGGTCGCGGGTGCCCACCGACCAGTCGATGGTGCCGACGACGAGGAAGAGACAGGCCTTGAACAGCGCGTGCGCCCCGAGCAGGGCGAGCCCCGCGAGCGCTGCCGCTCGCGTGCCGAAGCCGACGAGGAGGACGATGAAGCCGAGCTGGCTCACCGTCCCGAAGGCGAGCAGCAGCTTGAGGTCGTGCTGACGCAGCGACCGGTAGCCGCCGAGGATCAGGGTGCCGCCACCGAGGACGACGACAGTCCACTGCCACACCGGCAGGTCGGCGAAGCCGGGGGCGAGGCGCGCGACGAGGTACACACCGGCCTTCACCATCGCCGCAGCGTGCAGGTACGCACTGACCGGGGTCGGGGCCGCCATGGCCGCGGGGAGCCAGAAGTGGAAGGGGATGAGGGCCGACTTCGTCACCGCTCCGACGAGCACCAGCGCGACCGCGACGGGCACGGTGCCCCCGGCCGGCGGGTTCGCCACGAGCTCGCTGAGGTAGTAGCTCCCGCCCTGCGCCTCCCCGAGGCCGATGAAGCCGGCGAGCATCGCCAGTCCGCCGAAGGTCGTGAGCACGAGCGCCTGGATCGCCGCCCGCCGCGAGTTCTGCCGGTCGTAGTAGTGCCCGATGAGCAGGAACGACGTGATCGTCGTCAGCTCCCAGAAGACGTACAGGAGCAGGGTGTTGTCCGTCGTCACCAGACCGAGCATCGAGCCGGCGAAGGCGACGAAGACCCCGGCGAACCGTCCCAGCCCCTTCGCCGACGCCGAGAAGTACGCGGCGCAGTAGACGAGGACGAGCGCGCCGATCCCGCCGACGAGGAGCACCATGAGCCAGGCCAGGGTGTCGAGGCGGAAGCTGAGGTGCAGGTCGAGGAGCGGCACCCAGGAGACGTGGACGACGGGGTGGTCGCCGCGGAGGACGGCCGAGGTCTGGGCACCCGCCCAGACGGCTGCGGCCGCGGGGACGAGGGCGAGGGCGAGGAAGAACCGACGGCCCCACAGCTTCATGCATGCGGGCGCGATCACTGCCACCGCGAGGTGGAGGATCAGCAGCTGCAGCACCGGCGGCTCCCAAGGTCGTCGACGGTCAAGACACGCCCAGGCCGGCACACACCCACGCTGGACCGCCCCTCGGACGCTGTGCAGCGATCCGCCTCGGGGACAGGGGCACTCTATCAACGGCGGGGTCACGCCACCCCGGTGAGTGGACTTTCCCACAGACGTGACGAATCGGTTCTGACGCGGTTGCGAATCGGTCATCGGTGTCTATGTCTTCCGCCGGAGACCGGTCTTCTCCGAGAGCCCCGGGGATGAGGTGCTGAACAAGTTTCGAGAGGCGAGGCGAATCGATCAGGAGCACCCTGGGTGGGTGCTCCGGCGTTGTGCCGGGGCTGGATCAGCACCGAAGGGACTGAACCAGATGACTGAGGACACCACCCGACCGGCGGGAGACCCCCACACGCTCGGGCAGCAGCCGGAGGCCCGGCCGCCCGTCGGCCCGCCCTCCCCGGTCACCCCGCCACCGGCGGGCACCCCGGCCCCCGTGTCGACGCAGGGCACCGACCAGCCCACCTCCGCGTCGTCCGGCACCAGGGAGACCGCGAAGGAGGAGGCGGGAAAGGTCGCGGGCACCGCCAAGGAGCAGGCCTCGCGGGTCGCAGGCACCGCCAAGGAGGAGACCCAGCGCACGGTCGGCGAGGCCAAGCGCCAGGCGCAGCATCTCCTGCGGCAGGGCCAGTCCGAGCTGTCCTCCCAGGCCGGCGCCCAGCAGGAACGCCTTGCGGGCGGGCTCCGGTCCTTCTCCTCCGAGCTCGGCCGGATGGCCGAGGGCGCGGAGGAGCAGGGCATCGCCACCCAGGTCGCCACCTGGGCGTCGCACCTCGCGGACGACGCGGGGCGCTGGCTCGAGGAGCGCGACCCGTCGTCGGTCATGGACGAGGTGCGCCGCTACGCGCGGCGCCACCCGGGGACCTTCATGCTCGTCGCGGCCGGTCTCGGCCTCGCCGTCGGCCGGGTCGCCCGGAGCCTCAAGGACAGTGCCGGTGAGGACTCCTCACGCAGCGACCTCACGACCGGCGGCACCGGCGGCTACGGCACGACCGGGTACCCCACCACCACCGGGTACGACACGACGAGCAGCACCACCGGTGCGCCCGCGGCCGGCACGGTGGGCAGCACGACGACCACGACCCCCACCCCGCTGGGCGAGTCGACCGGCCGCCCGGTCCCCGAGGGCCGCCCACCTGGCATGACCTACGGGACCACGGACCAGGGCGGCCCCCGATGACCCAGACCCCCGGCACGTCGTCGCCACCGCCCGGAGGCCCGCCCGTCGGCGGCGCGAGCCCGCCGGGCGCCGTCCCACCGACCGTCCCCCCACCCGTGGGGGCCCCCGGTGGACCACCGCCCGCAGGGCCGACGGCCGCGGGCACCACCTCCACCGCACCGCCGACCGCCGCACAGGCCGGCGGCCCCCCGGCCGACGCGAGCATTGGTGACCTCATCGGCAACATCACCGAGGACTTCTCCACGCTCGTCCGCCAGGAGATGGAGCTCGCCAAGGCCGAGATCTCCCAGACGGTGAACAAGGTCGGCCGTGGCGCCGGGATGTTCGGCGGCGCCGGGCTCGCCGGCTGGTTCACCCTGCTCTTCCTCTCCCTCGCCCTGTGGTGGGCGCTCGGCGCGATGATCGGCGACGGCGACGCGCGCCCGTCGCTGGGCTGGTCCGCGCTCATCGTCGCGGCGATCTGGGCGATCGTCGCCGCCGTGCTAGCGGTCACCGGTCGCAAGGAGGTCAAGGAGGCGCAGGGCATCCCACGCACCACCGAGACGGTCAAGAAGATCCCGGACGCCGTGAAAGGACAGGACCACTGATGACCACCAACGACCCCGACGCGATCCGGCGGGACATCGCCCGGACCCGCAGCGACCTCAGCGAGAACGTCGACGCGCTCACCGACCGGGTGAACCCGAGCAACATCGCCCACCGCCAGGGTGAGCGGGTGCGCGACGCGGTGACCGGGGCCAAGGACAGGGTCTTCGGCACGGCGTCCGACGCGAAGGACAGGGTGTTCGGCGCGGCCTCGGACACCGGTGACACGGTCCGCGACCAGGCCGACCGGGCCGGTGAGCTCGCCCGGGAGGCGCCGCACCGGATCAAGGAGAAGGCGGAGGGGAACCCGCTCGCGGCGGGGCTCGTCGCCTTCGGTGTCGGCCTCCTCGTCGCCGGCCTCATCCCGTCCTCCCGCAAGGAGCGCGAGCTCGTCGAGGAGGCCCGGTCGAGCGACGCGCTGGCCAGGGCGACCGACGAGGTGAAGTCCGCGGCCAAGGAGACCGCCGAGCAGCTCAAGGAGCCTGCGCAGCAGGCCGTCCAGGACGTCAAGGACACGGCGACCGAGGGGGCCCAGCACGTCCGGGAGGAGGGCACGGGGGCGGCGCAGGACGTCCGGTCCCAGGCCCAGGACTCCGCCCAGAACGTCCGCGAGGACAGCTGAGCCACCGCACGTGGGGGCTCCCGATCGGGCCCCCACGTGCGTCACCCGAGCGTCTCGACGGCGACGAGGAACCCGTCGTCGTCGACGACCTCACCGCCCACCGCAGCGTGGAGCGCGAGGACGACGCGCTCGACGGCGCCGCGGACCTCCTCCCGGTGCCGCCGGAGGGCGAGCGGAGGACGGGGCCCGAGTGCGACCGCCGGCTCGTCCGGCCGCCACCGCACCTCGTAGCTGATGACACCGCCCCGCGCCCACGGCAGCCCACGCAGGACGGCCGGGGTGTGCTCGTCCCCGGCGACTCCGACCTCGAGCACGCCGCCCGGGACGGGCGCCTCGTGCGCGTAGCCCTCGACCACCTGGGGGCGGGAGAGCACGGCCGCGTCGAGCGCGTCCGCCTCGGCGTGCAGCCACGCCCGCTCCCCCTCGTCCAGCTGGGCCACCGCCCGGGCCCGCTGTGGGCTCACCGCCACCGCGCGCCGGTCGGCGGTGGGCTCGGGCGGCTCCGGGTCGTCCGGGAGGCAGAGCCCCGGCAGCACCGGGGTGAGCACGCGCGCGCAGGCCCCCGGCTCGAGCCACACGGTGGTGTGGACGGTGAGGTCGACGGCAGAGGCCGGGTCGGGGACGAGGACGGTGCCGGTGCCGGCCACCCGCAGCGCCCCCGCGAGCCGCCGGGACTGGGCCAGCAGGTGCTCCAGCACGCGCCGCTCGAGCCCGACCGGCTCGCCCTCGGGGAAGGCGTCGAGCAGTCCGCCCAGGCCCCGCAGCTCGGGCGGGACCGGCGCGGACCGCTCCACCGGGCAGCGCAGGAGCATCGCCGCCGCCGCCCAGGCGGGCAGGTCGAGCGCCGAGCGGAGCGTCTCGTCGACCCGCCACGGTCCGGTGAGCTGCGCCTCGCGGGTGACCCGTAGGACGCCGGGTCCGACCCACCCCGCGTCGTCGAAGTGGGAGACGGCGAGCGCTACGACCTCGTCGGGATGGACCTCGGAGGAGAGGACGAGCAGGTGACGCGGCTCGGCAAGGGCCCGGTCGAGCAGCGGCAGCTGGTCGTCGATCACGTCAGCTGCACCCGGCTGAAGTCGACGTGCGAGCGGGAGGCGGTGGGGCCGCGCTGGCCCTGGTAGCGCGAGCCCTGCGCGCCCGCCCCGTAGGGCCGCTCGGCGGGGCTGGAGAGCTGGAAGAAGCACAGCTGGCCGATCTTCATCCCCGGCCACAGGGTGATCGGCAGGGTGGCCGTGTTCGACAGCTCGAGCGTGACGTGACCGGTGAATCCCGGGTCGATGAAGCCGGCCGTCGAGTGGGTGAGGAGGCCGAGGCGGCCCAGGGAGGACTTGCCCTCGAGCCGTGCTGCGATGTCGGCGGCCAGCGTGACGAGCTCGTAGGTCGAGGCGAGGGCGAACTCGCCCGGGTGGAGCACGAACGGTTCGTCGGGCGCCACCTCGACGAGCCGGGTGAGGTCGGACTGGTCCTGCGCCGGGTCGATGACGGGGTAGCGGTGGTTGTCGAAGAGACGGAACCACCGGTCGAGCCGGACGTCGATGCTGGCGGGCTGGATCATCGCGGGGTCGTACGGGTCGAGCTGCACGCGCCCCGCGTCGATCTGGGCCCGGATGTCGCGGTCGGAGAGAAGCACGCCTGCGATTGTGCCTCAGGACGGACTGACGCGAGGCACCGGGTCCGCCGTCCCGCGTGCCCCGTGAGGGGACGAGAAACGCCCCGGGCGGTGCCCGGGGCGTCCACGTGGAGCGGGTGACGGGAATCGAACCCGCGCTGTCAGCTTGGGAAGCTGAAGTTCTACCATTGAACTACACCCGCGTGGCGGCGGTGATCCCGCTGCCGGACAAGAGTATAACCAGCGTCCGGCGCGAGTCGAAAACACCACCCGGAGGGCCGGTCCTCCCGAGGCGTGGAACACAGACGGGTCACGTACCGTTGTCCAACTGTGAGCACCCAGCACGACGAGCCCCCACTCCTACCTCTCGTAGGCCTCGATGCCCAGCCCGACGACGAGCAGGATACCGCCGGCCGGGTCCGCGAGGTGCTGCGCACGACGGCACCCGGGGCGAACGTGGCGACCATCCTCGAGCTCGACGCCGACTCCTCCCGCCTCGAGCAGACGCGCCGGGTCATCGTCAACGGCGTCGAGGAGCTCACCGGGCTGCGGCTCGGCGAGCTGCAGACCCTCACGGCGGTGTCGGAGGGCGCCGACCACCACCGCACCATCGCCCGCCTCACCGGTCAGACCGACGCCGCCGCGGCCGCGACGGTCGAGGGCCTGGTGCGCAAGGGGCTGCTCGCGCAGCACCACCACCCGGCCGAGTCACGGCCGGACGCCGAGCCCACCCTCGTCCACCTCACCCCTCAGGGCGAGGCCGTCCTCGGGCAGTCCGAGGCGATCCGGATCCGGCTGCTCGACGCCATGACGCAGTCGCTCGACGAGGCCGAGCTCGAGCAGGTGCGGGCCGCAGCCGACGCGCTACGGCTCGGTGGCCGGGACGACGGTCGCCGGCAGATCGGCGACTCGCCCGCGGCGTCCTGAGCCGCCCGGCTCAGCCCACCCCGACCCCGCGGTTGACCCGGAGCCGCCGGTCCGGCGGCCGGAGCCGCTCGAGCACCGGGCGGAGGATGCGCGCGAGCTCGGGGACGTCGTCCTCGTCGATCGCGTCGAAGACGAGCTCCCGGACGTCGTGCACGTGCGCCGGGGCGGTCGCGACCACCTTCGCCAGCCCCGTGTCGGTGAGCGTGGCGATCCGCGCCCGCGGGTTGCGCGGCGAGCGCTCACGCACGACCCAGCCGTGCCGCTCGAGACGGGTGAGGACGTGGGACAGCCGGGACAGCGAGCCGGAGGTGAGCTCGGCCAGCTCGCTCAGCTGCAGCGTGCGGTCCTCCTGCTCGGAGAGCATCGCCATGACCATGTACTCGTAGAACGTGATCCCGGCGTGGTGCTGCAGCCGCGAGTCGAGTGCACCTGGCAGGGTGGTGACGAGCTCGGAGATGCTCAGCCACGTCTCACGCTCCACCAGTGTCAGCCACCGCGGGGCCTGGTCGCTCATCGCTCCCACCTCTCCTCAGTTGATACTTCAAGTATCGTCCGTCGGCCGCCCGGTGTCAACGGTCGAAGAGCATGAACAGACCGTCGCCCGCAACCCAGCTCGCGGCGCCGTGGACGACGAGGAAGGTGACCATCCACAGCGGCACCGGCACCCGGGTGAGCCCGGCGAGCACCGCCGGGTCGGAGGCCGCGTCCCGGGAGCGGGCGACGGCCCCGAGATGCCGCCACGCCCCCAGGAGGAGGAGCAGCCCGACGGCGAGCAGCACCAGCCCCTGGGCTGCGGGAGCTGCCGACCACCACAGCCAGCCGGTGAGGGCCACCGACACCACCATGACGGTCGCGGTGTAGAACGAACGTGCCCGGAGGAGCCCGACGAGGAGCAGCATCCCGGTGGCGAGGAGCACCGGGCCTGCCCACCCCGACGTACT
>DAHVRG010000042.1 GCA_027322565.1 Georgenia sp. | reverse complement strand
GAGCCGGACCCGGCGCACTAGGGGGAGGGGTGGCGCCGGCGGACGCCGCGGAGCAGCAGCCCGGCCGCGGCGACACCGACGGCGACGAGGAGCGGCGGCACGACGAGTGAGGGCGTCGTCGCCGCCATCCGGAACACGCCGACCCCGTACTCCAGCATGTCCGCGAGGTGACCGGCGAGGATCCGGCTGCCGACCGCGCTCGTGACGGCGGTGAGGAGCGGGGGGACGAGCCACAGCGCGAGCAACGACCCGAGCGCGCCCACCGCCCGCCCGACCGTGCGGAGACCCGCCCACGCGATCGCCCCTCCGATGAGGACGGGGGCGACCCAGCGGGTCTGCCGGATGACCACCATCGCGGCGTCGGAGGGGACGCCGAACGGGCCGGCGACGAGGACACCGACCCAGGTCCCGAGGAGGAGGGCGACTGCAGTGACGCCCACGAGCACGCCCGCGCGTGGGGCCCGCGCGATGAGCACCATGGTCCCGACGGCCACGGCGACCGAGACCCCGGACAGCGCGAGGAGCCCGACGAGGTACGTCGTCGACTCGGTACGCGGGGCCAGGCCGGCACTCACCGTCACCGCGGTCTGCACGACGGCGAACACCTGGACGGCGAGGAGCCCGACCGCCACCGAGCCGAGACCGGACGGGATCCGCCACCGGGCGACGGCACCGGCCACCGCACCCCCGACGACGAGGAGGGCGGGGATCTCGACCACCGCGTACTGGCTGAACGGGAGCAGGGCCAGCGGCATCTCCTCCGGAAGGGTCGGCGTCGCCCAGAGGTTCTGGAGCGGCAGCCGGATACCGGTGATGAGCCACGGCAGCAGCCCCACGACGGCGGCGGCCAGCCCGATGACGTAGCGCCACACGGGCGGCACCGTCGCAGCGTCGGGGCCCGTGTGGGGAGCGGGGGACTCGGCGGGCGGCTGGACCTGGTCGTCGATCACCGCCGAGACGTTACCTCAGCCGCGCTCTCCCGGGGAGCGGTTTGTCCCGGCCCGGAGCCGTGCAGCGCAGCGGGTCGTCCCGGGTGTGGTGCATGCTGGGCGCCATGCCGAACGAGCCGAGACCGAAGGACGACGCCGTCGTCGGCCGCCATGCGCGGCGCGTGACCGCCCCGAACCCGGGACCGATGACGCTCGAGGGGACGAACACCTGGGTGCTGTCCGGCCCGGCCGGGGCCGTCGTCGTCGACCCGGGCCCGGCCGGGGTGCCCGACCACCTGCGCGCGGTCCACGCCGCCGCCGGCGGGGACGTCGCCGCTACCCTGCTCACCCACCACCACGTCGACCACACCGGTGCGCTGGAGGAGTGGACGGCGCTCGCACCGGCACCGGTGCGCGGCGCCGGCCGCGGCGCCCCGTTCCGCGACGGTGAGGTGCTCGAGGAGGGCGGACTGCGGGTCGAGGTCCTCCTCACCCCCGGGCACACTCCCGACTCGGTGTGCCTCCTGCTCGACGACGGGGTGCTGCTCACCGGTGACACGGTGCTGGGCCGGGGCACCACCGTCGTCCCCTGGCCCGAGGGCGACCTCGGGGACTACCTGGAGTCGCTCGACCGGCTCATCGCGCTCACGCGCGAGGGACGGGTGAGGGTGCTCGCCCCGGCGCACGGCCCGGTGGTCCCCGACCCGCTCGGCCACCTCGAGGCGCTCCGGACCCACCGCCTCGAGCGGCTGGACCAGGTCCGGGACGCCGTCGCGGCGGGTGCCCACACCGCCGCCGACGTCGTCCGGGTCGCCTACGGACCGCTCGAACCGACGCTCGCGCGGGCCGCGGTGATGAGCGTGCGCGCCCAGCTCGCCCACCTCGGGTACGCGACCGACTGACCTCGGCCGCCGCGGGCGGTGAGCACGAGCGGGCCCTGCGGGGTCACGGCCACGGTGTGCTCGCTGTGTGCGCCGCGGGAGCCGTCGACGCTGCGCAGCGTCCATCCGTCCGGGTCGGTGAACAGCTCGTCGGTCCCGGCCATGAGCCACGGCTCGAGGGCGATGACGAGGCCGGGCCGCAGCCTGAGCCCGCGGCCCGCGCGACCGTCGTTGGGGACGTGGGGCTCCCCGTGCATGGTGCGGCCCACGCCGTGCCCGCCGAACTGGAGGTTGACCCGGTATCCGTACTCGGCGGCGACCCGGCCGATCGCGGCCGAGATGTCACCGATCCGGTTCCCCACGACCGTCGCCTCGACCGCAGCCTGCAGTGCGACCTCGGTCGCCTCGATGAGCCGCAGGTCCTCCGGCCGGGGCTCACCGACGACGAAGCTCACCGCCGAGTCCGCGACCCAACCGTCGACGTTCGCGGCGAAGTCGAGAGACAGGAGGTCTCCGTCCCGGAGGCGGTAGTCGTGCGGGAGCCCGTGGAGCACGGCGTCGTTCACCGACGTGCACAGCACGTGACCGAACGGCCGGGCCCCGAAGGAGGGGTGGTAGTCGATGTAGCAGGACTCCGCGCCGGCCTTCCGGATCATCTCGTGGGCCAGGGCGTCGAGGTCGAGCAGGTTGACCCCGACCTCCGCGTGCCGGCGCAGCTCACCGAGGACCTCGGCGACGAACCGGCCGGCCGGTCGCATGGCCTCGACCTCGCGAGGGCTCTTGAGCTCGATCACCGCCTCAGGTTACGCGTGTCGCACGGCCGCGACCCGCACACTGGGGGCATGCGCTGCCTGGGCCTCGACGTCGGGACGACCAACACCAAGGCCGTCGTCGTCGACATGGCGCGCGGCGCCCGGGTCCTCGCCACGGCCACCACGCCCACCCCGGCAGGTGGCGCCCAGCTGCTCGCCGCCGTCGCCAGTCTCGTGCGGGAGGTGGTGGTGGACGAGCCGCCGGCCGCCGTCGGGATCGCGTCGATGGCCGAGACCGGAGTACCGCTCGACGACGAGGACCGGCCGGTCGGTGGGCTCGTCCGCTGGGACGCGCGGCGGGGGAGTGGTGCCGCGGACCGGCTCGCGCGCGAGCTGGGCGCCGCCGAGCTCTTCGCGGCGACGGGTGTGCGCCCGAGCGGCAAGGTGCCCCTCGCCGTCTGGGCACACCTGCGGGAGCACGAGCCCGAGCGCTGGTCCCGGATGCGGCGGTGGGCCGGTGCCGCGGACCTCGTCGCGCTCGCGCTCACCGGTCGGCTGGTCACCGACCACACGCTCGCCGGACGCACCATGGCCTTCCGGCTGCCGCCGCCGGGTGAGCCGGTGCCGCGCGAGTTCGACGCCGAGCTCCTCGCGACTGTCGGGCTCCGGCCCGGCCGGCTGCCGGAGGTGGCCGGTCCCGACGAGATCGCGGGCCGGGTGCCGGCCGGGGGAGTGGCCGGGCTGCGCCCCGGGACGCCCGTCGTCGTCGCGGGCCACGACCACCAGGTCGGGGCGTGGGCGGGCGGGATGCGCTCGCCCGGCGATGTCGCCGACTCCCTCGGGACCGCCGAGTCGGTCGTCCGGGTGCTCCGTCGACGTCCTGCGTCGGCGGCGGTCGCCGGGGAGGGGATGAGCCTGGTCCGGACGGTCGGTGGGCTGCACGAGGCAGTCGTGGCCGGCTCGCCCGCGGCGGGTGCCGTGCTCGCGCGGTGCGCCGAGCAGCTGGGCGGCGAGGGCCGGCTGACCGAGCTCCTCGGCGCCGCTGCAGGGCGGCCACGGGGCAGGGACGCGCCGCTGGTTTTGCCCTACCTCCGGGGCCGGCAGGCACCGGCACCGGACCCGGACGCCCGCCCGACCGTCGTCGGGGAGCTCCCGGAGGACGACGACGTCGCCCTCGTCGCCGCCGTCGTCGACGGGCTGGCGCTCCACGCCCGCTGGCTGCTCACCGCGCAGGCCGAGCTGGCCGGGGACGACCCGGGAGCGGGTGAGGTGCTCGTCCTCGGCGCGGCTGCGCGGGAGGGCTCGGCGTGGCTGCGCGCGAAGGCGGCCGCGGGGCCGGCACGGTTGCGGGTCGTCGAGGCCGGCGAGCCGGTCGCCGCAGGCGCCGCGCTCCTCGCCGCGCACCGGGCCGGTCTGGCCGACGCCCCGGCCCTGCCGTCGTCCGCCGTGCAGACCGGCGCTGCGGAGCTGTACGACGACCTCTACTGCCGCTTCGTCACCGCCGCCACCGAGACCTGAGCCCCCGGCGCTCGCCCTTCCCCCACGTCACACGTCACCGACAGCCCACTTCCCGGCGACAACCCACTTTCCGGCGACAGCTCACTTTCCGGCGACAGCTCACTTCCCGCCGACAGCTCACTTCCCGGCGACAGCTCAGTTCCCTGCAACAGCAGCATTTGACCTCTCGGTCAGGAAATGAGCTCTCGGCGATGAGGGGACGGAGAGCGCGCTCTCGGTGACGACGTGTGACGACGTGGGCTGGCCGTGAGCGGCGGTCAGCGGAGGAACTCCGTGAGGCCGCGGTGGACCAGCTGGTCGCGTGCCTCGACCGCCTTGCGGCTGACCTCCTGCAGCTGGAGCTCGATGACGGCCTCGGCGAGCTCGGCGTCGACCCGGATGTCCAGCGTGTCGCGCACGGACCCGAGGAGCCGTTCGCTCGTGTCGCCGGGTCCGCTCCCGGGAAGGGCCACTGTGAGTGCCTCGACCTCGGCGACGAGCTCGCGGAGCGCCGCGCGGTGTTCCTGCAGGATCTCGCCCCACGGCCCCGGCGCCACGTGCGCCAGCTCGGCCAGGCTCGCCCCTTCCGGCTGCCCGAGGGTGCGAGCGGCCGCGAGCGCCTCGGCAGCGCGGCCGAGCTCGACGGCCCGACTCTGCTCGAGCACGTCCTCGGTCTCCCGGGCGGCGAGCGCCAGGCGCTTGGTGCGGCCGGTCTCGAGCAGCGCACGCTCCACCTCGAGGCGGTGGACGAGCAGCTCCAGCAGGTCACGTTCCTGCCAGAGGACGTCGGAGAGTGCGCGCATCGCTGCCCTTCCCGGGAGTGGACACCGCGAGATGGAGGAGCGGTGTCGGCAAAGGTCAGCTCTGAGGGTAGCCCCTGCGGGCACCCGGTCCCGGCTGCCGGGACGGCGAGGCTACTGCGCGAGCGGGGCGCGCAGGGGCAGGCCGCTCCCCTCGAGGATGGCCTGGACAGCCGTACCGGTCTCGAGGTTGACGAGGACCGGGGCAAGGAGGTTCGCTGACGCCTCGGCACCTGTGTCGCTCGGACGGACGACGACGAGCACGGCCGGTTCGGTGGAGCCGATCTCGGCGAGCACCTCGGCCGGCACGTCGGGGCTGTAGTCCGGGAAGTAGGGCCGCGGGTCGAGCAGGAACAGGCGCAGGTCCGGCGCCTCGACCGCCCGCAGCGTGTAGAGCTCGGACGTGACAGCCGCGAGGGTGAAGCTCGTGAACGGCTCCAGGCCGGGTGGCGGGCTGACGAAGCGCAGGACCGACTCGGTCGTCGCGGTGCTCATCGCAGGAAGTCCAGCAGGCTCGGCTGCAGTACGCGACTCGTCGCGCCGAGTGCCGCCTGGTAGGCGACCTCCTGGAGCTGGAGCTCGACGATCGTCTCAGCCAGGTCGGCGTCCTCGACGGCGGACAGCCGGCCGGCGAGGGTGATCTCACGGGAGGCCAGGGCGTCCTGCGCCTGGAGCACCTGCTTGTGCCGGGCACCGACGCTGCCGACCTCGGCGAGCACCGCCTCGAGGCGGGCGTCGATGTCGGCGAGGTAGCCGCCGACCTCCTCCCCGGCCTCCAGGCGGGTCGCGATCTCCCCGAGGAGGGAGAAGACCGACATGCCGACCGGGACGCCGGTCCCCGGGTCGCGGACGAGCTCGCCGTCGGCGTCGACGACGTCGGTGCCGAAGACCTCCGCCCCCGCGGAGTCGACGCGCACCTGGGTCGTGTCCGACACCCGGCGCAGCACCTCCGCGCCGTCCCGGCCGGTGTTCGTCACGGTGCCCTCCGGCCCGCGGACGAAGGCCGCGTGGGCGGAGGTACCGGCGAAGACGGACCGCCAAGGGTGGAGCAGTTCAACCTCGCCAAGGGCCTGAAGCGGACCTTCGGCGGCCAGGCGTGGTGGCAGGGGGCCAAGGCCTTCCTCAAGACCGCCGTCGTCGGGCTCGTCCTCTACTCCGTGGTCGTCGGCATCCTCCCGCTGGTGCAGCGCTCCGGGGCCCTGTCCGTCGCGCAGATCGTCGGAGCGGTGGGCGCACGGGTGCAGACCCTCCTGACCTGGGCGGTCGCCGCCGGGCTCGCCCTGGCCGCCGTCGACGTCTTCGTCGTCATCCGGCGCAACCGGAAGACGACCCGGATGTCCAAGCAGGAGCTCAAGGACGACCACAAGCGCACCGAGGGGGACCCGCTCGTCAAGGGGCAGATCCGGGCGAAGCAGCGGGCGATGAGCCGCAACCGGATGCTCGCCGCGGTCGCCGACGCGGACGTCGTCGTCGTCAACCCGACCCACGTCGCCGTGGCCCTGCGCTACGAGCCCGGCAAGGGGGCGCCGCGGGTGGTCGCCAAGGGCAAGGGCCACGTCGCCGCCCGGATCCGTGAGCGGGCCGCCGCCCACCGGGTGGCCGTCGTCCAGGACGTCGGTCTCGCCCGCACCCTCAACTCCATCTGCGAGGTCGGCCAGGAGGTACCGGAGTACCTCTACGAGTCCGTCGCCCGCGTCCTCGCCTTCGTCATGTCCCTGCGCCGCCGCGGCAGCGCGGCCGGGACCCACCGTATGCCCGCGTCCCGGAAGGACAGCCGATGAAGAACGGCAAGATCTCCCAGTTCGTCGTCCCGGCGGGTGTCGTCGGGATCATCCTCCTGCTCGTCGTGCCCCTGCCGGCGGCGCTGCTCGACGTGCTCATCGCCGTCAACATCGTCGGTGCCACGCTCGTCCTGCTCACGACGATGTTCATGAAGAAGCCGCTCGACTTCGCGGTCTTCCCCTCCCTCGTCCTCGTCATGACGCTGTTCCGGCTCGGGCTGAGCGTGGCCTCGACCCGGCTGGTGCTGCGCGACGGCTACGCCGGGGAGGTCATCAACGCCTTCGGCCACTTCGTCGTCGGTGGCTCGATCATCATCGGTCTCGTCATCTTCTTCATCCTCGTCGTCATCCAGTTCGTCGTCATCACCAACGGTGCGGGCCGTGCCGCCGAGGTCGGGGCCCGCTTCACCCTCGACGCCATGCCCGGCAAGCAGATGGCGATCGACGCCGACCTCAACGCCGGCGCGATCGACGACGCCGAGGCCCGGCGGCGCCGCGCCGAGGTCGCCGCCGAGGCCGACTTCTACGGCGCCATGGACGGGTCGTCGAAGTTCGTCAAGGGTGACGCCATCGCCGGTGTCATCACCACCGTCATCAACCTCCTCGGCGGCTTCGTCATCGGGATGGTCCAGCTCGGGATGACCGCGGGTGAGTCCATCGAGCGGTTCTCGCTGCTCACCGTCGGCGACGGCCTCGTCACCCAGATCCCGGCGCTCCTCATGGCGGTGGCGACCGGCCTCGTCGTCACCCGGGCGACCGCCGACGCGGACATGGGCACGGCCGCCACCGCCCAGCTCACCCAGTCCCGCACCGCGCTGATGATCGCCGGGGCCGCGTCCGTCGTCATGGCGCTCATCCCCGGCATCCCGAAGATCCCCTTCCTCGTCGTCGGCGGGGCGCTGCTCCTTCTCGCGCAGCGGGTGAGGACGCAGCAGGCGCAGGAGGCCGCCGCCGCCGAGCAGGCGGAGGAGGCCGGTGCGCTCCAGCCGGCCGCCGAGACCCCGGAGATGCTCATCGAGCAGATGCGCGTCCACGCGCTGGAGATCCTCCTCGCCCCCGACCTCGTCGACCTCGTCGGCGGGTCGGCCGACCAGGACCTCCTCGGCCGGGTGCGCGCGCTGCGGCGCAAGACCGCCCTCGAGATGGGCTTCGTCCTGCCGCCGGTGCGTACCCGTGACTCCGTCGACCTGCCCCCGTCGACCTACGCCGTCCGGCTCTCCGGGGTCGAGGTCGCGCGCGGCACCGCCCCCCGCGGCCGCATGCTCGCGCTCGGCGAGGGCCTGGGCAACCTGCCCGGCGCCACCGTCGTCGAGCCCGTCTTCGGGCTGCCCGGCAAGTGGATCCCCGCGGAGCTGCGGCACAGCGCCGAGCTGGCGGGCGCCACCGTCGTCGACCGTGTCTCCGTCCTCATCACCCACCTGTCCTCGGTGGCGAGCAGCCACGCCGACCGGTTGCTCGGCCGGGAGGACGTGCGGGTGCTCGTCGAGGGCCTCAAGCAGAGCAACCCGTCGGTGGTCGAGGAGCTCGTCCCCGCGGTGCTCAGCCTCGGCGAGGTCCAGCGCGTCCTCCAGGGGCTGCTCCGGGAGCAGGTCCCGATCCTCGACCTGCCCCGCATCTTCGAGGCGCTCACCCTCCGTGCCAAGGTCTCCACCGACGCCGAGGGGCTCGTCGAGGCCGCCCGCGGTGCCGTCTCCGACGTCATCGTCGACCGCAACCGCGAGGACGGCGCCCTGCGGGTCATCACGCTGGAGCCGGCCACCGAGCAGCTCCTCCTCGAGTCGCTGCGCGCCGGGGACCAGGGCACCCAGCTGGCGCTCCCGCCGGAACGGGTCGAGGCGCTCCTCGGTGGGCTGAGCCGTCGCGTCCAGGAGGCGGAGGAGGCCGGCCGCCAGGCCGTCCTCGTCACCGCACCGGCCGTCCGGCCCGCGCTGCGGCGCCTCACCGCCCTGTCCGTCCCGCGGCTGCCCGTGCTCTCCTACGCCGAGGTGACCGGGGTGTCGCTGACCATCGAGACCGTGGGGGTCGTGGGTGCAGAGCCGGCGATTGCTGCTTGACGGACCCGACCTCCCGGCCCTCCTCCGCCGGGCCGAGGAGGTCGGCGGGCGGGTCGTGCGGGCCCGTCGCCACCGGCGCGGGATCCTCGGGCGCAGCTGGTTCGAGGTCACCGTCGACGTGCCCGACCCCTCCCGCCCGCGGGGGCGACGAGACGGCGGCACGTCCCCCGTCCGTCCCCGTCGGCCCGCCGGGATCGGTGACCTGCTCGCCGCCGCCGA